>JAFTXL010000098.1 GCA_017464985.1 Clostridia bacterium
CAATCATTATTCCCTTTACAGCAGATACACGTGAACCGGCATAGTACGCGAGACTATTTTTCTCGCGGACGTTGCGGAACAGCTTTGACGATGTGCCGCCTCCGTATACCGTATTCATCAGAACAAGCGCGAAAAAGTCATCTGATTCTCTGTCCGTATTCGTACGGAATCCCATAACAAGTTTTCCGTCCTGAATTTCATAGTTCTCAGTTACGTATTTTACATTTTCCGGAAGAATCACTTTCTTTTCCACATATTCCGTATAAGCATTTTCTCTGTTTCCGTCTCCGAAAACACCTGTTTCTGCTGCCCGTCTGAAAAGCTCTATCAGTTTATCAGGCTTTGATCGTCCGCAATAAAAGACTTTACACTGTATTTTTTTCAAAAAATACTCTCTGTAATACTCATACAGCTCTTTTGAAGTCAGATTCTCTCCGTCTGTTAACTCGCCAAGTTCAGAAAGACCAAAAGCTTCGTTTTCACACATCACTTCACGGCATCTTCTCATCGCGTAATGCTGTTTATCATTTTTTTCGGCAAGTATATCATTGTTAAGATTGATGCATTCCTGCCTGAAATAGCTTTCAAGAAATCCTCCGTTTTCGGTAACGGGATTTGTGATTATATCTAAAAGCAAAGAAAAAGCTTCTTCTTCAATCTCGTCTGCCGAAACTCCCGTATCATCATTGCCGCATGCCTCAGCGTATTCTTCTTTAAGAAAATCAGTCATGAACATCATGTGCTGAATTTCACTTCTTTTGCCTACGTCAGTCAGAACTATACTTCCGTAAAGTTCCTGACATCTCACGGTAAGAGCCTTTGACGTAGTGTATTTTTTAGAACCTCTCCATAAAAGAGCCGGAAGAAGCGCATTTTTATATGCGCGCGCTCTGTCTAATCTGTCACAGAAATTTACCGCAACCGTATCAGACTTAAAAACATTGTTCTCTATATAATAAAATTCAATTCCGCATATCTCAGCTATTTTTTCCATACGTTAAACCTCACCGTCTATCGTTACGCCCAACAGCATCCTTTTAGCTGTATCTATATCAATGCTTATCTGCTTTTTCAGCAGCTCCACATTTTCAAAACCGCGTTCGCTTCTTATCATACCGACAAAGAATACTTCTATATTTTTACCGTATAATTCACTATTATAATCAAAAAGATGTGTTTCAACCGTAATATCTTTAATATTCTCAAAAGTCGGATTGTTTCCTATATTTGTTGCGCTGTCATAAAAAATACCGTCTATCAAAGTTTTTGTTGCATATACTCCCGATGCAGGCAGTGCAAAACCGTCTTTAGGCAAGATGTTTGCTGTAGGAAACCCAAGCGCGTGACCGACTCTGCGTCCCACGGCAACGGTTCCGGGAATAGAATAATATCTTCCTGTAAAATCCTTATACACGTTAAGTTTTCCTTCCGCAATGATAGATCTCAGCAGCGTACTTGAAATCACCTTTTCACCGTGCATAACAGGCGGAACAACTATTACATCAAAACCGAATTTTTCACCGTACCTGCGGAGCAAATCCGCATCTCCCGCACCTTTTCTTCCGAAAGAATAGTTATATCCTACAACAACAAGTTTTGCGTTAAACCGCTTCACAAGGTATTCCTTTATGAAATTCTCGGCAGTCATATCCGCATATGATTTGTCAAAATGCTCAAAAAAAGCAATATCAATATTCTTCGCCTCAAATATTTCCGCTTTTTGATTTGATGTCATTATAAGAGGTGTTTTTCTGTCTTTAAAAAGAACTTTATTCGGATGGTTTGAAAAAGTATACACAACAGATACAAGACCTCTTTCTTCGCAGTTTTTTTGCAGCAGAGAAAGAAGCGCCGCATGACCTAAATGTACGCCGTCAAAATTACCCAGACCTATTCCGGTGCCTGACTTGAATGCATCCACGGAAAAAGCGTCACACGGCGACATATCCTGCGGTGTAATTTCATTTATTTCAAACTCTCCGTATATCTTCATATCGTTGTTCTCCGTTTACTCTCCAAAAAATTTATATGGCTTAAGCCATATTTTGTTCTCAATTTCTTCTTTCTCCGAAATTGCTATCACCTTGCCGTCAAAATACACGCATATTTCATTTTGCGAATCAAATGACGCAATGCGTTCTTTGTTTACAAAAACTTTCTTGCCCTGTATATACTTTTCTTTCTCGGAATTATTGAGTTCTACACGGGGGTAATCTTCGAGAAGACTTTCTATTTCAAGAATGTGCATATTTCCTCTGCCCTCATTCACAGCCTTTTCAAATTCCTCCAACGAAACGCTGTCTTTTAATGAAAGAGGACCGTATGATGTCCTCACAAGTGACGACATACACGCGCCGATGCCCAGCTTTTCACCTATATCATTACAGATAGACCGTATGTAAGTACCTTTTGAACAATGAACATCAATTACAGCGCGAATATGCTTTTCGTCATCACGAAAAAAACTTATAAGCTTTATTTTGTAAACAGTAACCTTACGGCTTTCAGGTTTAACTTCAATACCTTTGCGTGCAAGCTTATAAAGCGGTACACCGTCTTTTTTAATAGCTGAAAATGCGGGAGGTATCTGTTCTATTTCCCCCTTAAAAAGTTCAAGAGTCCTTAGTAAATAATCTTCTGTAATTCGGTCCGCATATTCATAGTTTTCGGAAATCGGCTCTCCCCATATATCCATTGTATTCGTAGACAAACCGAAAAGCATTTCCGCACGGTAGGATTTTCCCATTCTCAAAAAAAACTCGGAACACTTTGTTGCTTTACCTACACATACGGGAAGCACACCTGTTGCCTCAGGGTCGAGAGTTCCGGCATGACCTGTTTTTTTACATCCTGTTATTCTGCGTACTGCACTTACACACTTAAAAGAAGAAATCCCTGCAGGCTTATTTATACTTACAATACCGTCATATGCCAAGCCTTGCACCTACTTCCTTTAAAAGCTTTTCTTTCAGTTCTTTTTCCGTACCTGTAAAAGACAGTCCGGCAGCGCGTACATGACCGCCTCCGCCGAAAACAGAAGCAACAGCCGCCACGTCACATTCAGCAGACGATCTCATACTCACTTTATAGCTGCTGCCACATGAATCAGCACATGAATTCTTTGCATCTCTCACAAATATACTGACTTTGACACCATCTATATCTCTCATTATTGACGACAAAGCATTTGAATCCTCAACATAGGCCTCTGTTTCGCTGAAAACCGAATTGGGAATATATACATACGCTATTTTACCGTCCTCAAAATACTCTATCCTGCTGTATGCCGCAGACAGGAATCTTATTGTTCTCTGAGGTTTTACATCATATACACGTCTTGCAACCCATGTTACGTCGCTCCCTGTTATCTGAATCAGTTTTGATGCTATTTCAAATGTGTCAGACGTTACGTTGCTGTAAATAAATCTTCCTGTGTCAGTCAATATTGCCGTATAAAGACATAAAGCCATTTTGTAATCGATCTCAGCTCCCATAGTGTCAAGAAGATGCCATATAGCCTCACCTGTCGCCGACCATATCGGATTAACAATATTCAAATCTCCGAAATCACTGTTTTCACCGGGAATATGATGATCTATTTTTATCTTAAACGGAGACTTTTTATAAATCTCATGCCAACCGTCCATACGCTCTTTTGTCGCACAGTCAACACCTATCGCAAGCTCCGACACATCAAAGTTATTTATATCAGCGTCATTGCTGTATACGTTAATTTCTATTCCCAGAGAATTTTCGGGCACCAGAAACAAAAGATCGTCCTCCGGCTTTTCGCACAAAAAAACACGCACTGTTTTTCCTGTTTTTTTGATTGCACGGGCAAGCGCAAAAACAGAACCAAGCGCATCCCCGTCCGCATGTACATGCGGAAACAGAGATACGCTTGCTGCGTTATTGATCTTCTCTATACATTCATTACAAATTTTTGCATCAATCACATTATTCATCATCGTTACCCCGCGCATCCGACGAAGCCTTATCTTCTTTTACAACTTTACTTATAAGCTCCGACATATATGCGCCGTGTTCAATTGATTCGTCAATAACAAAGTTCAGCTCGGGAATTGCCCGTATTATCATTCTTCTGCCGATTTCACGGCGAATGAATCCTGCGGAATTCCTGAGCGCCTCGATTGCGGAGGCTTTATCAGCCTCCGAACCGTATACACTCACATATATCTTTGCAAATTTGAGATCCTTTGCCAGCTTGATGTCAAGAATACTCGTCATAATCGGAATACGCGGGTCTTTTATCTCCTCACGTATTACATCACTTATAACACGTTTCATTTCCTGAGCAATTCTTACTGTTCTATCCATTTCTCTTAATCTCCTCCATTAAGAAGCATTCAACCGTATCGCCTTCTTTAAGGTCATCGTAACGTTCAAATGAAAGACCGCATTCAAATCCCTGCGCAACTTCTTTTGCATCATCCTTAAATCTCTTAAGCGATGCAAGCTTGCCCTCATGAATTATGATTCCGTCACGTACAATTCTTACATTGCTGTTACGCACAATCTTTCCGTTTGTAACGTAAGCGCCCGCAATCGTACCTACTCCGGATACCTTAAATGTCTTTCTTATCTCTGCATGACCCTGTACAACCTCTTTATACTCAGGCTCAAGCATACCGTTCATAGCATCTTCGATATCGTTGATTGCATCGTAAATGACTCTGTAAAGTCTTACATCGACACCCTTTTCCGCGGCGATTTCTCCGGCATTTGCTATAGGTCTTACGTTAAATCCTATGATAATTGCGTTTGATGCTTCCGCAAGCAGAACGTCAGACTCTGTTACACCGCCGACACCGCCGTGAATTGTCTTTACACGAACTTCATCATTGCTGAGCTTTTCAAGAGACTGCTTTACAGCCTCAACGCTTCCGCGTACGTCAGCTTTAACAATGATGTTGAGGTCTTTCATCTTACCTGCCTGAATCTGGCTGAACAGGTCGTCAAGAGATACTTTTGCATTGCTTCCGATTGCAGCAGCATGCTCCGCATTTCTTCTTGTCTCCGCAACACGCTTTGCACGCTTTTCATCTTCGTTAACAACATAAAATACCTTTCCTGCCTCAGGTACTTCGGGAAGACCTGTAATCTCAACAGGAGTTGACGGGCCTGCCTCTTTAAGCGCATTTCCTTTGTCGTCTGTCATTGTTCTGACATGGCCGAAAGTTGAATCCGAAATAACCGCATCGCCCGGGCGAAGTGTACCGCGCTGTACCAAAAGCGTTGCAACAGGACCTCTGTTCTTATCGAGCTTTGCCTCAATAACAGTACCCTTTACCTGTTTCTTCGGATTTGCCTTAAGTTCAAGAATATCAGCGGAAAGCAATACAGTTTCAAGAAGCATTTCAATATTTTCATGCTTCTTAGCAGATACAGGTATAAACGGAATGTCTCCGCCCCATTCTTCAGCAACAAGTCCGTGTTCTGCCATTTCCTGTTTAACACGCTCAGGGTTTGCGCCCTCTTTATCTATTTTGTTCACAGCAACCACAATTGATACGTTGGCAGCTTTTGCATGATTTATCGCTTCTATTGTCTGGGGCATTACTCCGTCGTCAGCAGCTACAACAAGGATTGCAACATCTGTAACCTGAGCGCCGCGCGCACGCATTGCAGTAAACGCTTCATGTCCCGGCGTATCAAGGAATGTAATTTTTCTGCCTTTAAGTCTTACTGTATAAGCACCGATATGCTGTGTGATACCGCCTGCCTCTCCCGTTGTTACACTTGTAGATCTGATAGCATCAAGGAGTGATGTTTTACCGTGGTCAACGTGACCCATTACAACAACTACAGGAGGTCTTCCAACAGCCTCGGGATCATTCTCGTCATCGTCATCATGGAAGAGAATTTCTTCGTCTGTAATAATAACCTCAGGCTCTGTTGTAATATTGAATTCTCCTGCAATAAGAGTTGCAGTATCAAAGTCAATCTCCTGATTAAGAGTTGCCATAACTCCCATAAGCATAAGCTTTTTGATAACTTCCGCAGAAGTCTTTTTTATCGTCTCAGCAAACTCTTTTACAGTCATTACCGGCGGAAGCTTTACATGGGTAAGAGTTGCTATTACAACAGGATTGCTCCTCTGCATCTGTTTCTTGTCTCGCTTATCCTTTTTGCCCTTAGCATTGTTCTTTTTATTTACGCTTTCGACCTCATATGCGCCCGAATATGAAAAATCATCGCTGAATACTTCAGAGACGCCTTTTGACTCTCCGATAAATTTCTTAGCCGATTTATATTTATCTTTTTGAGGTGCATTTCCGGGTCTTGATAAATTCTCCTTACGCTCTTTCTTTGACGGACGTTCGGGGGCCTTATCGTTTCTTCTCGAGTCTTGATGTGCAGCAACAGCCGGGTCAACACTCGGAATAGAGATATTCCGCTGCTGTCTCTGCGCACGGTCACCGTTTCTCTGATTGACTGAATCTCTTCCGCCTTCACGGTTAACGTTTCTTCTTTCATCGCCTCTCTGAGGACGTCTGTCATTCTGGTTTCCGTTTCTGCGGTCACCCTGCTGCGCCTGACGTTCTCCGCCACGCTGTGCTCTTTCCGCGCTTCTTGTATTCTGCTCAGAAGCAGGACGCTCTTTCGGCTTAGTTTCGGCAATTCCGCCTACATCAATCTCAACATTTATATTGGATGACATATTTCTTGAGAACGATGATACTTTTACAAATTCTTCCTTAGGCTTTTCTTCGCTTATCGCAGGCTCGGCCTTCTCACTTTTCGCATCCGCTGTTTCCTGTACTTTTTCGACAACCTCAGTCTCTGCCTGTTTTTTTACAACAGCTGATTTTTTTACTGTTTCATCCGTATCATTTGCAGGCACGCTCTTTTTAACACGTGTAATTTTAGGCTGTGTTTCTGCAGCTTCTTTTGATGCCGCAGCCATGCTGCTGCGTTTAACCGATGCGCCGCCTGTTGTTTCTTGCGGAGTATTTTCAGCAAGAATATCGGTATTACCTCTTCTTACACCAAACCCCGCACGCAAATCAGATGACGCAGCATTGCTTTTCGAACCTTTTGTTTCTTTTGCGGACGTTTTCGACTCATTTTC
>JAFTXL010000099.1 GCA_017464985.1 Clostridia bacterium
ATAAAAAGAGAAAGAGCTGCGGCGTTAACGGAAGCCGGGAAAGAAATTGCCGATAAATTCTTAAAGTCGCAGATAGGAACAAAGCACAGCGTTCTTTTTGAAAAATATGACGGGATTTATAACTACGGACATACAAAAAACTTTATATATGTAAAGGTTGTAAATATCAATTCTCTTGAAAATATGATATGCGATGTTATAATAAAAGACATTGACGGCGAAGAATGCTCAGGGGTATTGTGTTCGGAAAATTAAAATAGTATAATATAACAAATGAGCATGAAAGGTTATTGAGATGGAAGATACAAGACTTCAAAAGTATTTGGCCGGATGCGGAGTTGCGTCAAGACGCGCGTCGGAGGTAATAATTGCAGACGGCAGAGTTACCGTAAACGGTAAAGTGATTACCGACCCGGCGGTCAAGGTAAAAAAAGGCGACACGGTATGTGTTGATGGAAAAAAGATCAGCCTTGAAAGCAAAAAAGTATATATAATGATGAACAAGCCTGTAGGTGTTTTATCTTCGGCAAAAGACGACAGAGATAGAAAATGTGTTGTTGATTTGGTTGAAGGCGTAAATGTACGGCTGTTTCCCGTAGGAAGACTTGACTATGATACATCGGGATTGATTCTGCTCACAAATGATGGAGATTTTATGCAGAAACTCACTCATCCGTCGTATGAGATATGGCGTGCGTATGAAGCTGTTGTAAAAGGTGTTCCAAATGAAAATCAGATTGCAATGATAGAACACGGTGTTGAGCTTGATGACGGCATGACGCTTCCGGCGCATATGGACGTAATTGGATACAAAGGGAAGAATGCCAGGGTTGAAATTATAATCAGAGAGGGACGCAACAGGCAGGTAAGACGCATGATGGAAAAAATCGGTCATCCCGTACTCGAATTAAAGCGTGTGCAGATGGCGGCTCTTGAGATAGGAGACCTTAAGCCAGGTGCGTGGAGATATTTGAAAGGCAAAGATTTTGAGGCTTTGTTCGGAACTGAAGAAGCTAAAAAAATGCGGTTGATTTGATTTATTTATAAATAGAAAGCGATATGCTATGGCTGAAAACAGACAGGAAAGACCGAAAAATGATGAAGTGATTAAAACTGATAAGATTCTTTTGCATATTTGCTGTGGCCCGTGCAGTCTGCATGTGATTGATGATTTAAGGGATCTTTTCGGAGATATTGAAATACATGGACTTTATGCAAATCCGAATATTCATCCTTTTGATGAATTTCAGCGCAGACGCGAAAACGCGATAATCGCTGCAGGGTATAAGAAAATAACGATTGACTGTCTTGATGATTTTCAGCAGGAATGTTGGGAGAATTTTGAGGGTACACAGAAAGAACGCTGTTTAATGTGCTACCGCAAGAGAATGAATATTGCTGCAGAGTATGCGGCGGAACACGGATACGGTGTATTTACAACATCGCTTACTGTAAGTCCGTATCAGGATCATAAGAAGATTCTGGAGGCAGGGCGGGAAGCGGCCGAAAGGTTTGGTGTGAAATTCTTTTATTGGGATTACAGTGTGAATTTCAGAGAGGGACAACGGGAGGCACGTGAGATAGGTCTTTACAGACAGAAGTATTGCGGTTGTCTGCCGTCTAAAGAATATAAATAAAAATTATAAAATAAGCTAGGAAGAAGTGTGATTTTGATATGAATCGTGACGAAGAATTTTATAACGGTGATAACAACGGTGATAACAACGGTGAAGAAAACGTTTATTATGAAAATGCCGAGTGCGCGTATGATGTGAATGCCGAGGGATATTATGAGGACGGTCAGAACGGATATTCTGCCGAAGAACAGAATATTTATTATGACGAGAACGGCAATCCGTACTATGCGGCACAGGAAGAGAATGTTACTGATGCGGGTGCATATGAAACTATTCCTGATGAAAGTGCGGCTGACGGAGATGTAACTGTTTCTAAGAAGAAAAAAGAAAAGAAAAAAAGAACTAAAAAGGAAATTATAAAAGATGTTATAGTTTTTGCTGTTCTCATAATAATTGCTTTTTTTGCTGCAGTGCTTGTAAATATTTACGTTATCAGAAAAAGCAATGTTGTAGGAGATTCAATGTGGCCCACATATTATCACGGCGATTCCGTTGCGATATCAAGACTTCCTGTTATGTTCGGTGATCTTGAATTCGGAGATGTTATTGTATTTGACTCAACTTTGCAGGAAAGAACATTGGCTGTAGATTTCTCTGAAACACTTAAAGACAATGTGTTGACACAATCTTTTTACAGTGACGAAGAACTTTACGATATGAAACATAGATTCTATATTAAAAGAGTTATCGGTGTTGCCGGAGATACTATCAGCGTTGAAAACGGTATATTGTATCTGAACGGTGAAGTTCTTGAAAATACGGGCTTTGAAGTTATAGAACCTACAAATTACTATTCTGCATATGAGGGTTCTACTTGGGTAGTAGAAGAGGATCATGTATTTGTTTTGGGTGACAACCGCGGAAACAGTAAGGACAGCCGTGAGATAGGATGTGTGCCTGTTGAGTGTGTTCTCGGAAAAGTAGTTTTTGAATGATGATTTCGGAATAGGTGAAATTTGTGAAAAAATTGACTGTAGTTGCCGCAACGGGAAATAAAAATAAATTGAAAGAATTTAAAGAAATATTGAGTGTTTACGGATTTGATGCGGATATCAAAAGCGCATCTGATTTAGGGATACATGATTTCCCGGAGGAAACAGAAGAAAACTTTATAGGAAACGCACTTATAAAGGCAAGATTTATTTTTGAAAATATTGATGTAACAGATAATACTGTTGTCATTGCCGATGACTCAGGTCTTTGTGTAGATGCGCTCGGAGGTGCTCCGGGCGTATATTCTGCAAGATATGCCGGTGAAAACGCAAGCGATGATGACAGAATAAATAAGCTTCTTGAAGAATTAAAAGATGTTGCGGACATGGACAGAACAGCAAGGTTTATATGCAGTATTGCGACTGTTTTGCCTGACGGAAGAGAATTGTGTTCCGATGGCTTTATGCACGGGATAATTTCCCGGGAAAAACACGGTCAGAACGGATTCGGATATGATCCGGTTATGTATATTCCTGAGTTTAAATGCTGTGTAGCGGAGCTTTCTGCCGATGAAAAAAACAAGATAAGTCACAGAGGTGCCGCACTCAGAAAAATGGCTGACGAACTGAAAAAAATATTTAAGGACGTGTGAAATGGCAATAAACGTAGTGCTTGTGGAGCCTGAGATACCTCAAAATACAGGAAACATTGTGCGTACCTGCGGAGGTACGGGCGCAAATCTTCATTTGGTGAAACCGCTCGGCTTTTCTGTTGAGGATAGATATTTGAAAAGAGCCGGTCTTGATTATTGGCATTTGGTGGACATTAAATATTACGATTGCTACAATGATGTTGTGGAGGCTGCGTTAAAAGAAAATCCCGATGCTTCGTTTTATCTTTGTACAACTAAGGCTAAAAAAAATTACACAGATATAAAGTTCAAAGACGGAGATTATATAGTTTTAGGTAAGGAAACAAAAGGACTTCCGCTTTCTATTCTTGAAGCGAATCCCGACAGCTGTATACGTATTCCGATGAGAGAGGATTTTCGCTGCCTCAATTTATCGAATGCCGCGGCGATTATTCTTTATGAAGCGATGAATCAGCTCGGTTTTCCCGATATGTTTTAATCCGATACGATATAAAATTAGTGGTGGTTTATGGATATTCAGAAAATCATTAACGGTATGACACTTAGACAGAATATCGGTGAAAACAGCGATACGGAGAATTATGCTGATTTTACATTTGTTTGATAACAGTTACGGTATTTTACAAATTGAATTAATTCAGACAGGGAGCATTATGATAATAAAAAAATGTTATTCCGATATTAACGGTGATGAGAAAAAACAGCTTCTTTCAAAACACAGAAAGTATGTCACGCTCAGTTTTGACGACGGAATAACTCAGGATGCCCGTTTTGTTGAAATGCTCGATAAACACGGTATTATGTGTACGTTTAATATCAATACAGGCTTGCTCGGTAATAGCGGTTCGCTTTCGTACGGTGACAGAGTTATA
>JAFTXL010000100.1 GCA_017464985.1 Clostridia bacterium
CCCATATCCTGAAGCGCAATTACCTCTTTGCGGACTTCATCCTGTGTAAGTTTTTTTCTCGGAATGTGCTTATTCTTTGCATGGTACGGGCAGTATGTACATCCATTTACGCAGTAATTTGACAGATAAAGCGGAGCAAACATTACAATACGGTTCCCGTAGAAGTCTTTTTTTATCTGCTCTGCAAGTGAATAAATCTCCTGATTTTTTTCTTCGATATCACACTCAAGCAGAACGGAAGCCTCGCGGTGAGAAAGTCCTTTTCTGAGCTTTGCTTTTTCGATTATTTCCGCAATAAGCGCTTCGTTGTGTTTATTCTCCTCTGCATATTTAAGAGTTTCCAATATTTCCTCATGGTTTATAAATTCTTCTGCAATTTTAGATTTCGGATTATACATTTTCATTATCTCCTTTATTAAAAGAATGTTCTATATTTAAAGAATCTCCCTTTGCCTCAACTATTCTGAAACCTATACTTTCCATTTTTAATTTCAGCTTTTTCAAATTCTCCGCCGCCTCATCACCTGTGCAAAGTTTATTATCATACAGCAGATACTTTCCCCTGACTTCTTTAGGTGACAGATTCGGCATAATTACATTTGCGCCTGCTAAAATGCCTTTTTCACGCCCTTCGCTGTCAACAGTGCCAAGCGCTGTAGTAGCCGGCAAAAGTACTTTCGGCAGCATAAGCCTTAAAAGGCCTATCATATACAGCGTAAGCTCTGCCGTTCCTGCTTTCTCACCACCAAAAGGTGTATTTTGCTGCGGTATAAACGGCCCTATTCCCACCATCTGCGGATTGAGCTTCTTTAAAAACATCATATCCTCCGCCAAATGTTCCGCGGACTGCCCTGGGGAACCGACCATAAATCCGCTGCCTACCTGATAACCTATTTTTTTCAGGTTCCAAAGACATTCCTGCCGTTTTTCAGCACTTAAGCTTTCAGGATGAAGTTTTGCATAATGTTGACCGTCAAAAGTCTCATGTCTAAGCAGATACCTGTCCGCTCCCGATTCGTAAAACTTCAAATATTCATTATAAGTCTTTTCACCCACAGATAACGTAAGCGCACAGTCGGGATATTTACTTTTGATGGATGAAATCAAATCACATAGTCTTTCTTCATTGAAATATCCGTCCTCTCCCCCCTGCAGTACAAAAGTCCTGAATCCGAGGCTGTATCCGTTTTCACAGCACGCCAAAACGGTCTCTTTGTCAAGCCGGTAACGCTCCGCTCTGCAGTTGCTCTTTCTGAGTCCGCAGTACAAACAATCGTTTTTACAATAGCTTGTGAATTCAATCAATCCGCGAATATATATGTCTTTTCCGTAATATTTCTCACGGACTTCCCTTGCCTGTTTAAACAGGTACTCTGCAATCTCCGGCGTTCTGCCATCTATCATGGATACCCATTCGGCTTTGCTCAAACTCTGTGTATTTTTTAATTTATCAACTAATCTTTTCATCTCCCGGCACCTTAGCATATACAGTTTTCGTACTAATTCCCGGAAGCATTCCTATTTTGCCTGAGAGAGTGCTTATCACATCATTCGGCGCGTCAATTGAAATGCTTATAATCGACACACCTTTTTCACGGTAAGGAATCCCCATTCTGCCAACTATATATGAACCGTACTGACTTAGCAGCGCGTTCAATTCCGCAACGGATTCGTAGTTTGAAACGATTATTCCTATCAGCGCAATTCTTGATTCCATAAATTTTAAAACACTCCTTTTTACAGCAACCGTCTTTTATGCAAAAAAACCTGCACTTATAGCGCAGGTTTAAATCCATTCTGACCGTTACTTGCGCCTTTTCACTCAGGTGTAACCCTTCGTAATTAGTACGTTGACGTCAGTATATCACAGTATTTTTTTAGGCACAATGGAACAAATTTTGGTTTTTATGCGTTTGTCTGTTTTGTTTTTTCGTAAAAACTCGCGTGTCATTTTTTCAAATCACTCTTCATTATCATTATTCAATTCAAGCACAAACTCATCAAGGGTGATTCCCTGCTTTTCACACTTTTCGGCAATGTACAATTCTATATCAGCAAGCTTATTTCCGGGTTTTATAAAAACACGCCAAGCAAAAAAATAAAGAACAGAAATAAATGTAAAAAATATGATTCCGTAAAAAATATTACTCTCTATAACGATCGACAAAGAAAATACAACTTCAACCACTGCAAAAATTACAATTATACCTATATCCACATACCTGTTCCGTCTATGTTCTTTACGGACTTTTTCCGCAAAATCAGACATGGTCATTACAGGTTTTCCGTGTTTTTCTTTCCTGCGGTTAATACGAGCAAAGCGCTTTGCCATACCGGAAGCTAACAGACGCACATAATACGTAAATTCTATATCATTTTCAGACTCATTCCGGACATTCTCTTCTTCTTTACGCTGTATCTTTTTGTTTTTATCTTCACAAATCTTCTCCGCAATACGCCCGCCGCCCACAACAAAAACAGGCAGACCCGATACAATCAGAATTATCCACAAAGGGACATTAAATGCACTTTTACCGAAAAAACTATCTGCAAGAAGATTAGCTGCAATCAATCCCACAATGAAACCTATAACTATGCCGAAAGTAACCTTTTCGACCGGCATTTTACCTTGTTTCATAACTTTAGGCTTAATCAGTTTCACTATAACTTTCATGATAACGCCTACACTAACACCTACAACCATACCGCATACTATTGGAAAAACATCAATTTTTACATCAAAAATGCTAATGTTACTGTCCTCGGGCAAAGCAATTAATAATACATCTACAAAAATCCATATAAAAATCCAATGATACGA
Source organism: Clostridia bacterium (assembly GCA_017464985.1). The sequence goes on from JAFTXL010000100.1 coordinate 2,822, forward strand.
TTTTAACAGATTCCAAAAACTTTGTTTTTCCTTTTTCGGGAAATAATCTTTGCAAAACGAATCGATATCTTTACCTATAATCTTTTCAACAGAGTCATTTCTGCTCTGCGCCTCTGTAAGCTTATCGTATAAATTTGTTATTCTGTCCTCATATACCTGAATATCAAGATTTGACAGAGTTGCATACATATTTGCCTTTTCAAATGTATCTTTATACTCGCCTTTCAATAAACCTGCCATAGCGATAACATCCAACATCTTATTTTCCTCATTTCTCAAACAATATCCGATTTGCGCATTCAGTAGTTGTTTTGTACTGTAATTTAAAACTCTCCAGATACTCCTGCCCTTGCGGAGTAATAGTGTAATACTTTCTGAGCGGTCCGAGCGGTGATTTTGCTTTTCTGCATGCTATGTACCCGTTTTTATCCAATCTCGTCAGCACCGGATAGAGCGTTCCCTCGCCCAGGTCATCAAAGCCGACCTTTTCCATTTCAGTCAATATCTCATATCCGTACGTCTCTCCATTTGCAATCACAGCAAGTATACAACCCTCCAAAATACCTTTTAACAACTGTGTATTATCCATTGTATCTTTACCTCGCTTTTGTAAAGCTGCCGCCGAAAGCTACTCGGCTATGCAAAGTAGCTTTCGGCGGCATGATATCATAGCTACTTTGCATTGTCAAGTAGCTATATTTTCGTTGACATACTTATTTTGATGTAGTATGATACACAAAATTGATAAAATAAACCGTTGATGCGGAGATAACGGCGATGATGCCTTTACAGAGAGCCTGCGATGCTGAGAATCAGGTGCGAAACAAGTCGTCAAATGGACCGCTGAGGGTGCAGTCAAATGCAATTTCTCTGCAAAGTATTCTGCAACGTGATGACATACGTTAGTTGTCGGGAATATATTTGTATTCTGCTAAGCGTACGCATTTTGCGTAAATTCAAGGTGGCACCGCGGATAAAGACTTTTATTCGTCCTTGACAGATGATATACTTCTGTCGAGGATTTTTTTGTTTTCGGTTGGCTCGGCAGGAATTACTGAAAACCGACTTTTCACGAATATATTGTTCTGAATCGAATTGAATTACAAATAATCGGAGGAAATAAAAATGAATTACAACGGAATTGATTTTGATACTTACTTTAAACACTACCCCGACCCAAACGGTTACTACGGCAAATACGGTGGTTCATATGTATCTCCTGAGCTGCAAAAAGCAATGGATGAGATTACAGAAGCATATTTTACAATCTGCAAATCCAGCAAATTCATCAGCGAGTTACGAAGAATCCGAAAAGAGTTCCAGGGACGACCCACTCCTATATCTCACCTTGAAAGACTTTCCGCATCGCTTGGCAATGTTCAGCTTTATGTAAAACGTGAAGACTTGAACCACACCGGCGCTCACAAGCTCAATCACTGTATGGGTGAAGCGCTTCTCGCAAAATACATGGGAAAGAAAAAAGTCATTGCGGAAACAGGCGCAGGACAGCACGGAGTTGCTCTTGCGACAGCTGCTGCATACTTCGGTCTTGAGTGCGATATTTACATGGGTTCAGTTGACATTCAAAAACAGGCTCCCAATGTTGCCAGAATGAAAATTCTAGGGGCTAATGTTGTCGAAGTAACACACGGGCTTGCTACTCTCAAAGAGGCCGTTGACGCCGCATTTGAAGCATACAGCAAAGATTATAAGGATTGTATTTACTGCATCGGCTCAGTTGTAGGTCCCCACCCATTCCCGATGATGGTACGCGACTTCCAGAGTGTTATCGGAGTCGAAGCAAGAGAACAATTTATGGAAATGACAGGTGAATTACCGGATGCAATAGTTGCATGCGTCGGAGGCGGTTCAAACTCCATGTGATTCTTCTCAGGCTTCCTGAATGACCCTGTTGACATCTACGGAGTTGAACCTCTCGGCAGAGGAACTTCACTTGGTGACCATGCTGCAAGTCTCACATACGGAACCGAAGGAATTATGCACGGCTTTAACAGCATTATGCTCAAAGATGAAGACGGTGAACCCGCTCCCGTATACTCTGTTGCAAGCGGTCTTGACTATCCTTCTTCGGGACCTGAACACGCATTCCTTCACGACCTCGGCAGAGTAAAATACGATGCAATATCTGATGATGAAACAATTGACGCATTCTTTAAGCTTTCACGCCTTGAAGGCATCATACCCGCTATCGAAAGTTCTCACGCCGTTGCATACGGAATGAAACTCGCAAAAGAAATGGGCAAAGGTTCAGTCCTCATCAACCTCTCCGGCAGAGGCGACAAGGATATGGATTATGTTATTGAAAAATACGGGATAAGATAATAACTGTTGACGGAGGACGCATATGAAAATCTATATAAGCAGTGACATTGAAGGCACTTGTGGTGCCTGTGATTGGAACGAAGCACTTGAAAAAGGAGATCCAAGCTATCTCGGACCTCAAATGACGCGCGAAGTAAGCGCCGCCGCATCTGCTGCTATTGAATGCGGTGCTGACGAAGTCTATATAAAAGACGCACATGCATCTGCAAGAAATATCACACAGTCTCAACTCCCTATAGGAACAAAACTCATCAGAGGCTGGGCGCAGAACATATACAGCATGATGGCAGGCATAGAAAAAGGAAAATTTGATGCTGTTATGTTTACAGGCTATCACTCAGGAGCTAAAAGTACAGGCAATCCCCTGTCTCACACTATGATGAGAGCCATAGAATCAATAAAAATAAACGGCGAACACATAAGCGAATTTATGATGAACGCATACACCGCCGGATATTTCGGCGTCCCTGTATGCTTTATCAG
>JAFTXL010000101.1 GCA_017464985.1 Clostridia bacterium
CGCCGACGCCACCGTCTGCGGTTTGCTGTTTGATGCGGTGAAGTATTATTTTTACCCACCTCTGTCCCATAGCAGTTTTACGTATTCTTCAAGCGGAAGTATTTCATCTTCCGGCAGAGCCTTTGAAAGCTCATCGCAAATAGATTTATTTGCGGCGGAAAATAGCAAGGGTATATTTTTTTCGTCGGAGATTTCTTTCATCAGGGGAAGTCCTGAAAGTACAGTGTCTGCATTTGTCATCTCAAGTAGATTTGTGTTGTTTACAAGTGCGTCTATTTTGAGCAGAGAAGATGTTTCGACTTCATCGAATATCTTGCATGCGAGTTCTTTATTTTTTGTAAAAGGTCTGTTTTTATTTACAACAAAAAATATAATATGGTCGCGGCGCGCGATTCGGTCACTGTAATAACCGACAGCACGTGCGCCTAAATCATCGCCGCCGATATCGAGAATTACATCGTATTCCGGGTCGTCAATAATTGCGCCCATTTTGCCTGTGAGCGCCGGTACGTCAGCGTTCGTATTTGCATAAGACGGCACTTCAACAAGGATTCCCAATTCTTCGAGGGCTGACTGCGCGTCAGCGCTTCGGAAAAAAGGATTGATAATATCTAAATCAACCATTGCGACTTTGCGCTCCGGATTATTCTTTTTAAGATTGATAGCAAAATTTATCGCGACTTCTGATTTGCCGCTTCCGAAATGTCCGGTAAAGACATAAACACAGGGTGTTTTTTTTATACATTTCATAAATATATCATCTCCGTTGTCACTTAAAAATATCAGTTTAAAATACAGTGATATTTTACCGCATATTTTCAGAAAAACAATTATTTGTTGCGTTTGCCATGCCCCAAGAGCCTTAACGCAAATGCGATTAAACCTGCGGCGATAAAGCTTGCTCCCGCAATGGGATAAACTGATATAAGGCTGTTAGTTGTTCCGTATATTTCAAGAACTCCCTGAAATATGCTGCCGACAGTCAGTGCAGCAATTCCTGAGCTGTACAGATCGACCGCGATACTTCCCGGGTATATACACCGGGAAATAGACATAGCATAGAATGGCAGCGTTCCTCCGATGAGAGGAATCATAAATGCGTAGAGCATAAAATATGAGTATACTCCGTGTCCGAAGAGCTCGTAAACTGCGCCGAACACAGCGCAGAAAACCGCAAATAAAAGATATATAAAACCTGCTTTCGCGTTTTTATGTTTATTATCGTTATCCGATGTATACAATATCGCTGACCCCTCTTTCTTCTATAGTATCGCCGTAAGTAGTAGGCTTGTTTATCACTTTTCCGTTAAAGACCATTGTGGAGGAGCCGCCCCCATCTAAATTATAACCGCATGTAGCGCCGAGCTTTTGCATAAATTCTGCAAGTTCAAAGAGCTTGAGCCCTGCGCTTTCGTCAGTTCTGCCGTCAGAAACCACAAAAACATAATGAAGGTCGTCTATAATTCCGATTGCGGTACGCGGATTGCTTTCCATTTCTTTGCTTACTTTGTCATTTTCGGTTACTGTAATTTCACCGTCGGCGATAAGTGCCGGACCAAAAGAGAGGACATGAACAGCGCCGTCATCAATCAAGTCTGAAGCAGAGTAATCTGTTTCATAAAAAGTTTTAAACGAGCCGTCGCTGAAAATTGCAAGCGCTTCTCTGTCTCTTGAAGCTGCGGCGCGGTAAAGCGTTCCGTTTCGTATAACGTAGCCGCGTTCTCTTGAACCGTAATAATCGCCGTTTACAGAGAGAACTGCCTCTACATTTTCTGCTATTTCGGACGGTCTTTCGGTAATGTTTCTTCCGTAGATATTTCTGGCAAAAGCTGTTTTAAGATACTCAGACGATGAAATGCGTATTTCGGCAACATAGATTGAAGTATCGTATTCCCGGTATTTGGTGATTTCAATATTTATGTTGCTGTCTTTATATGTTGTATCTGTAACAATATATTCGTTTTCATTTGCAAGGAAGAAAGAATTGTTATCGCTTTTGCCCCCGTCTGTCATATTTGCTCCGCTGTGTAATGCGGATTGGCTTTCGAGAGGTGCAACTGCCGAGTCCTGGCGTTCTATAACAAATGTGTCCAAAGCAATGTATACGGTAAAGCTAATGAGCAGCAGGCTGTATACTAATGCCCATGCAAATTTTTTAAAAAACAAATTTATCACACCTATCATCTGTATTATAATCTTACATATCCTATTTTAACCGATTATATGTACCAAATATTTTATTATATAAAAGGTCATAATTCAACTTTAATACAATCAATAAAATTGTGATATACTGTAAAAAATTTTTAGAACATATATTTTTAATTTCAACTAAGGTATTTTTGCTAGCATAAATGACAGTTATATGAAAAACTTCGGAGGTTAAAAAATGAGGCTCTTGTTTGCGGAGGATGAACGTTCTCTTTCAAAAGCGGTTGTTGCGATCCTTGAAAAAAATAATTATTCCGTAGATGCTGTGTATGACGGAGAGGAAGCTTTGGATTATATAGAAAGCCAAGAGTACGAGGGTATTATCCTTGATATAATGATGCCTAAAAAAGACGGGATAAGCGTTTTGAAAAAGATTCGCGAGAAAGGGATTACAACACCTGTTCTGATTTTGTCGGCCAAATCCGAAGTGGATGATAAGGTTACAGGGCTTGACAGCGGAGCGAACGATTATCTTACAAAACCGTTTGCGACAAAAGAGCTTTTGGCGCGGATACGTGCAATGACACGCGGTGCAAATGTACAGCTTGATTCACGTCTGTGTGTCGGCAATGTAACTCTTGACTGCGCAAATTTTGAGCTTTCTACGCAGAGCGGCAGCTACAGACTAGCGAATAAAGAATTTCAGATGATGGAAATGCTTATGCGCAATCCTAAAAAACTGATTTCTACCGAACGTTTTATGGAACATATATGGGGTTATGAAAGTGATGCTGAATTGAATGTGGTTTGGGTATATATTTCGTATCTCAGAAAAAATTGACAGCAATAAATGCAAACATACAGATTAAAGCCGCGAGAAATGCGGGATATTCTCTGGAGGAGAGCAAATGATTAAAAAACTGCGCAGAAAGCTTGTTGCAATATCAATGATATCGATGCTTCTTGTCTTGTTTACCGTGGTCAGCGTTATAAATATACTGAATTTTTGTGGTATTGTGGACGATGCGGATTTCATACTTTCTGTGCTTGCTTCAAACGATGGAACTTTTCCTGTTATAGAAAAAGGAAACAGCGGTGCAGACAGGAATGAGTTTGAAAGTATGCCTGATAATAATATTCCTAAAAAGAATCAAAGTGACATTATTGTATTTCTTGACTGCAGCAACAGTCTTTCTACATGTAAAACATTTCTTTTTACAAGCGGAATAATATCATTTGCCGGAGCACTTGCTGTATTTCTTTTAATTCTCATTTTTTCGGGACGTATAGTAAAACCTGTTTCTGAGAGCTATGAAAAGCAGAAGCAGTTCATTACAGATGCCGGACATGAAATAAAAACACCGATAACTATCATTGATGCAGATGCCGAAGTTCTTGCGATGGATTTAGGCGAAAATGAGTGGCTTTCGGATATCAGAAAGCAGACAAAAAGGCTTAGTATCCTCACAAATGATTTGATTTATCTTTCCCGCATGGAGGAAAGAAAAGCTCCCTTGTCTGTGATAGAATTTCCAATTTCGGATATTACGTAAGAAATTGCGCAGTCATTTCAGGCTGTGGCGAAAACGCAAAACAAGAATTTCGACATTAACATTGAGCCTCTTATGTCTTTTAAAGGTGACGAAAAAGCAATACGCCAGCTCGTGTCAATTTTGCTCGATAATGCTATTAAATATTCTTCTAAGAACGGTGACATAGCTCTGTCTTTGAAAAAACAGGGGTCGAAGATCTGTCTTAAAGTTTCAAATACTGCTGATGAAATAAGGAAAGAAACTCTTCCGAATCTTTTTGAACGGTTTTACCGTGAGGATAAATCGCGTAATTCCGAAACTGGCGGTTACGGAATTGGTCTTTCCGTTGCAAAGGCAATTACTTCAGCGCATAAGGGTAAGATTTCCGCCGAAACACCGGATGGCAAAACTATGATGATGACAGTAATTTTGCCCGGCTGATTTCGGAATAAAAATTTGAGATAATTAGTTATGTTTTAAATCTACAATGAGTCTGTAAAGTTTCGGAGATATATAAAAAATAGTAAACCTTGCATTTACTTTAAATGAGTTATACTTTACTGTTTTTTTGAACATGCAAGAGAATGATGGCTTGTACTTTTTAATCCAATCTTTATGACCGTGCTTGACAGCGTCATAATAGGTTGAAATATACAATTCGCAAAATGCTTTCGCTGCTTTAAGTGCTGCTGCTTTAAGTCCGTTTTCTTCAAAAACTGTTATGCGTCTTTCGAAAACAGCCAAAAAATCAACATTTTTTTTGCTGAATGAGTGGTGTGTAAGCGAAGTGTTGACATCTTGTCTGTAATTGTAGAATGGCTTGTTTACATATGCAATCTTGTATTTTCTGAGGTACAAATCGGTTGCTAAATTCTCATCTTCACTTATATTTAACGTTTCGTCGAATTTGAGGTCGGAAAAGAAGTCTCGGCGGTATAATTTGTTGACAACCACAGAATATCTCAATATTTCTTCGGAATGGCTGTATAGGCCGTTGTTAATTACATCGTGGATGTCGATCATTTCTGAGTTTTCATCAATTTCAGAATATGATACTTGTGGTGAATCTGAAACAAAGTATGTGATGTCGCATACAACAAGTGTCACATCGTGTTTTTTGCGGCACAGTACATATGCTCGTACATGGTGTTGACGATTGTATCATCGCTGTCAACGAATGCAAAATATTCACCGGATGCGAATTTCAGACCGTAATTTCTGGCAGAGGATACGCCTCCATTTTCTTTGTGAAATACTTTTATTCTCTTATCTTGATTGGAATACATATCACAAATTTCAGAACTCTTATCTTTCGAGCCGTCATCGACTAAAATTAACTCAAATTCATGCAATGTTTGTGAGAGAATACTTTCAATACATTCTGTAAGATGTTTTTCACAGTTGTATACGGGAATAATAATACTGACTTTTGGCATTGCTGTTTGCTATTGATGCATTTTCGGCCAAATACACCAATATACTCCTTCTTTCTCCATAGATACAGGATAAACATAAATTTATCAATATGCACGAATAAC
>JAFTXL010000102.1 GCA_017464985.1 Clostridia bacterium
CAATCATTATCCTGATATCCGCTTTTCCTGTATCCGAAATTTTGATTTTCCCCCTCAATACGGCAAAAAGTTCCGTCATACCCAAGAACATCACCGAACACGGCCACATCTTTTATCTCCCCACCGTACGCGCCCGCATTCATAAGCATTGCGCCGCCTACAGTACCGGGAATTCCCGATGCAAATTCAAAACCTGTAAGTTGATTTTTCAGAGCAAACGCTGCAACGCTTGCAAGACTGGCACCGCTTTCAGCATATATGATACCGTCATCAAGCATATATATATTACTGAAATTTTTCCCGACTTTAATAACAACACCTCTTATACCCTTATCTGAAACAAGTAAGTTACTTCCGTTTCCGATAACAGTAAAAGGTATGTCATTCGCTTTGCAGCATGCCATAACAGAAACAAAATCTTCTTTACTGCCAGGCTGCACCAAAAAATCAGCATTGCCGCCTATTTTAAACGACGTATGAGCAGACATTGGTTCATCCTTGCTTACTATAGATTGCGGAACATATTCAACGAGCAGACTGTATATATCTTTCAACATAAAACTCCTTAAAAAATTCTATATAATTAAAAAACAACAAACAATATCAACAAAGCAGCGGCGCCGACCATAATACCCGCGCCTATACGCTTGTAAATGCTCATTTCATGCCATTTAGGATAATCATCTTTTCCTTTGCGTTTAACAATATGCCACAGTTCCTCCGCAAAAAGTATACAACAGCCTCCCAGTATAAATATAATGAACACAACAATCGCCTGCCAAAGCTGCAGAACATCTTCTTTTCCGAAAACCATTGTGGAAAAAAGCTGTTTGCTGAATTTATCGTAAGGCTCCGCAACGCTCTCATCCTCATCAAAATAACCCGATTCATATGCTTCGATAACAGCATTATCTCTGTCAGTACCTGAAATAATATAAATATACGACCAATCATACATATTAACAGTCCACTCGCCCGAAGCCGATTCTGTAACATCCGCAGTCATTTTATCTCCCTCATGAAAATAAAAGTCATACGTTTTTATATCATCCTCAGAACTTACAAGATAGTAGCGCACGCCGTCCACAACTCCGTCTGTGTTCTCTCCCTCGAGTAAAGTCAGAAATGCAAGCAGACTTATGCAGATAAGACACATCATCAGTATAAATATATTACGTCCTTTGTTCATTTATCTCTGTATCTCCTTATAAAATACATATTATTTTTCACGTGCATTCGTATAAAGCATACGCGCTGTCTCAGGGCTGTCCTCACCGTCTTTATTTTTTACAGGAGCGAACTCCTCTGAACGCTCAACACGCATAATCGCCATAGAATCAAAATATTTAAACGCATCAAAAATAAAAGCTTCAAACTTATACGCATTCGGCTTGTCGGGAGTAACAGCATTTCCCGTAGAATCAACATACGTCGTTTTCTTAATCGCGGTATGATATGGAAGTCCGCAGATTTCCCCGGACATCTTTTCAAATGCACTTATATTAAACATATTACAGAGAATATGCGCGTCACCGTATACGAATTCTCCGTTTTCGTCACGCGCTTCTGCCATTTCGTCAGAAACCTCTGTATATTCTATAACATAGGGCTTACCGTTTAATTTACAGAAAACACCTACTTTTTCTCTTGCGTCACGCTTAACCAAAGACTTCGCGCCGATTCCGCATCCCGACTCATCCACAAAACCCAAGAAAACGGCATCGCACAGCTTTAACAAGACATTATCAATACCGCCTACAAAGATCCATTTAACGCCTCTTTTTTTCATATCGTCGTATACACCGTTTTTGAGCATAGCCGCAAAGAGACCGCCGTGACCGTCAGCTCCTTCTTTAATCTTACCTTTTGATTCAAGGACAACCTTACCGTCAAAATCAACCATTGGAAGCATACTCTGTACAAAGAACATTATGCACGACGGATCATATCCAAAATATTCATGTTCTTCAAAGAATGCGCGTGTTGCGGCATCATTTTCGCGGCTTGTCATAATATACCACGGAATTGTTTTTCCGCAGGTACGGCTCTGCTCTGAAAGACGTCTGCATTGAATCTCAAAAAGACTTTCGTGAGACGGCAGACCTATATCATAAGTACCCTTAGGGCCGTTATGACCGAGTCTGGTTCCCTGACCGCCTGCCATGGTAACAGCAGCAAAACATCCGTCATTCATAAGCTGGTTACCCTTTTTCAGATAAATTTCATTCTGCTCCGAAGTAAAAGATAACTTGTCCTTATATCCTATAGGAGCAATCACATCTTCTGATGAAATATCAGCCTCCTGTCCCGCTCCTTCATACAATTTTTTTACCAGTTCAAAATCAATATTTATAATCTGATTAATTAAAAATTCTTTTTCAGAATTATCAAGTTCATCATAAAAAGCAAGCAAATGCTCTTGTCCGTATACGGCTAAAATGTCACATGCCTGTCTGTAAAGTTTTTCCATAGATAAACATCTCCTTTTCATGGTAGTTTACCATTTTGAATTTACCTGCGCAACCTTTTAAGTGCGTCAATTGCGTAATCAATTTCATTTTTTGAATTATTATATCCAAAACTGAATCTCACTGTACCTTTTTCACCTGAGCCTATCGACCTGTGAGCAAGAGGCGCGCAATGTATGCCGGCTCTGACGCAAATGTCTTTACTCGCAAGAAATGATCCTATCTCATACGGGTCAAAATCCGCATGACCTATAGATACTACACCGACAGCTTTTCCGGACAGATCTCCGTATATTTTTATACGTTCTATTCTGCATGCTTTTTCAATAAAATATTTTCTCAGAGTCTGTTCATGTGCTAATATATTTGCAACACCGACAGACATAACATATTCTGCACCTGCGCCTAATGACGCAACACCGTGAGTGTTCACGGTACCTGCTTCAAAACACTCCGGCATCTCGTCAGGCTGGACAAGATCAAAACTTCTGTTGCCTGTGCCGCCGCACATATATGGCCTGGTTGGTACATGCGGTGCAACGTATATACCTCCTGTTCCCTGCAGTCCGTACAGTCCCTTATGTCCCGCAAAACACAAAACATCAATATTCATCTTTTTTACATCAATCGGAACAACTCCCGCAGTCTGCGACGCATCGACAATAAACAGTATTCCTCGTCTTTTACACTCACTGCCTACTTTTTCTATGTCATAAATATTTCCCGTGACATTTGATGCATGTGTCATAATAACAGCGCCTGTCAGCTCTGAAATTGACCTGATAATATCAGACGAATTCATTCTTCCCATGTAATCGGCCTTAATAACACGGTAAAATCCTCTTGCATGACACGGTCTCAGCACCGAATTATGTTCCATTGAAGTAGTCAGTATCTCACCTTTACAAAAATTTACCGCAATATTCAGCGCATGCGTTGCGTTAAGTGTAAACGCAATACGCGATATATCATCTATATTAAACAGCCGTGCAACAGTTTCACGGGCGTGAGAAATAGCTTTTGCAGACCAGACTGCAGCAGAATGTACTCCGCGGCCCGGATTCCCTGCATTTAAAATAGCTTCTTCCACAGCTTTCTTTACACATACCGGCTTAGGAAAGCTTGTTGCTGCATTATCAAAATATATCAAAAAAAATCCCCCTATATATATCCGCTCACATTAAATTATATGCAGATACACAAAAAGGGGGAATAAATTACATTTTCTCAACTACATCGACACCGATAAGATAAAGAGCCGACTTAATACACTCAGCAGCAGCCTCGGTAACACGCAGTCTTGCGGCACGAACATCAGGTTCAGCTTTCATAATATTGCATGTATTATAGAATTTATTAAACAGCTGCGCCATATCTGTTACATAAC
>JAFTXL010000103.1 GCA_017464985.1 Clostridia bacterium
ACACCAGCAGCTCAACACACCAGTTCCAACCTTTTTGTGTTTCACGAGCTTCTGCAACTGAGCGCGGCATTTCAAGTTTAAAATTTATTTTCATTTTTCTCCACCTCTCCTGCGTCCCAAATACCTGTTTACTTTCTTTTTATATTCTGAATATTCTTCGCCGAAAGCATTAAGCAGAAAGTCCTCTTCCACGTTAACTATCTGCAAATGAAACATTACTATTGCAAATACCGACACTGCAAACAGAATCCAATTAAAAAACATGAGCAGAACGCCTATGTAGACTAAATCAAATCCGAGAAATGCGGGATTTCTGCTGATGCCAACAACGCCGCATGTTACAAGCTCCGTTTTATCTGTCGAAGGTACTCCTGCGCGCCAGCTGTCACGCATACTGATAACAGCAATTATAAACACCACAACACCGAGAATTCCAAATACAAGACCTATACATCTTGCCCATAAAGGAAGCAATGTTGTTCCGAATACAATGCTTACAACTTCTGCTATCGGGGCAAGAATCGTTGATACTTTCATTGTACATTCAATTGCTTTTACAACGCCGATCTTGCCTTTTCCGATCTGATCAGTTTGTATTCCTTTTTTCTTTTGGAGAATCATCTTTGAAAAATAGCATCCGTAAAACAAAGCTAATATTACGAGTGCAATTATTTTAAAAGCCATTGTTTTCCCTCCCAAATCAAATTAAAATATATAACATTTACACATATTTCCTGCCTGTAAGATATCTGTAAAAAGCAAAATACTTAAGGTTTGAATACACCTTATCACTCTTTAATTTAAAGAAATTATCTCTGCAGGTAAATACAATGCCGCTTCTCGCATTTATCGCAAGACGGCTAATATCAGACAGCATAAAGTCCATAAAACCAACACTGCCGCTGTCTGCCGTACTGCAATATTTTATCTCATCGCGGGCATTTACTGCTCCATCGCTGCAAGCCGTATCAAACACTGCGCGGAGTCTGTCCCCGTAAAGTTCTATTCTGCAATTTGACGAAATAATTTTACTTGTTTCATTATGAAAAACCTCGGTAAGAACCATACCACCGTCGCTTACAATTGGCTTTTCGATTTCAGGAATATGATTTTTCCATATATCAAGATTTTGTGCGATATATTCGCGCTGCCACTTGTCCCAATCTTTGACCGTGTCAAGAAAATCGCTTTTTTGCGCACAGCTGTCAGAATCTTTGCCGGGTGTACGCAGCTCAAAGAATCCGTATTCGTTAATTTTCACCTCATAGCTGCACTTGCTGCATGTAAATAAATCTTCGCTGCTGTGCATTGTTGAAATGCCTCGGCAGCAAGGGCAGATATACAGCGCTGTCTCAAGGCTTTCCGCAAGGGCTCTGCCCTTGTACTTGTCCATATGACGGCGCTGCTCATCATAAGCATCTGTATACAAGTCGCGGCAAATAACTTCGTTTATTTCATAAACTGTCATTTTATCAATCTCTTCGCGCGTGTATTCGTTTACCACCGCACCGAAAAGGGGTCCGCGCCTGCTGTGCTTTGCCCAACGCGGGCTTCTCATATAGCCGCCTCGGGTGCGAAAGGTGATAAGACCGCCCGAGGCGGCATTCTTTACCAATTCTCCGGTGCGCGGAGATATGAAACCGGTCTCACCTGTATATGAACGGTTTCCCTCCGCATGCATAGCAACACTGACACCGTTTCGCAGATATTCCTTTATCAGCTCAACGGTGTCAGAGGCATTTGCGCCTTTTCTCTTCGGAATAGGATTTTGCAAAAATTTAACTGCCTTACCCTCCCCTCCATATTGGAGCACAGCTTCATTTGCAACAAACTTCATATGACGCTTTAACGCGACCGCTTCAAAAATCGGGTCGATATTCATCGTGTGGTTTGCAAGCATAAGAAAATGACTGCTTCTGATTTTATATTTCTTGCATTTAAAACGGTATATCCATTTCACAGGATAGCCGAGAACATATCTGAAAAAATGAAAAACGCACTTGTAATAAAACAAATGTTTCAGAACATACAGTTCTTTATTTTCGGAACCGTTTTTACATGTCGATATCTCAACTGCTGCTTCTGCATTATTATCAGCCGTTTTGCCGTCCCTCAGACTTTGCATTTTCTTCCTCCTCAAGAATCCTGTACGCTACCTTTCCGACCAGAGTTTTGGGAAGCTCACTTCTGAATTCGATATCGTAGGGCATTGCATATTTTGCAATATGTTTTTTACAGTATTCAAGTATTTCCGCCTTTATATCATCGGACGGAACAGTGCCTGGATTCAAAACCACAAATGCCTTTATTTTCTGCATTTTGTAAGCGTCTTTAACGCCTATGACACAGCTTATTAAAACCTTTTCATGGGCGTCAATTATGTTTTCAAGCTGCGACGGATATACATTGTAGCCCGATGTGATAATCATTCTTTTTATACGCTGCTTGAAGTACACGAAACCGTCCTCGTCCATGAAACCAAGGTCGCCTGTATGAAGCCATGTGTGACCGTCTGCATGTTTGCGCAATGTCTGCGCCGTTTCCTCCGTATTGTCCATGTAGCCTATCATCACAGAAGGACCTCGCAGACATATTTCACCATCAGTACCCGGAGCTACGGGATTTTCAGTACCGGGTTCAACAATAGTATAGAATGTATCAGGGAACGGTATTCCGATACTTCCCTCCCTGTTAAAATCTTTCGGAGTAAGGCAGCTTGCGGTTACACATTCGGTAGTGCCGTAACCCTCTCTTATCTGAACAGACGCATTATGTTCTTTAAGAAACTTATCGACAGATTTTTTAAGTTCAACCGACAAAGAATCGCCGCCGCTGAATACGCCTTTTAAGAAAGACAAATCAACGCCATCCAAATTATCGGTGCGCAAAAGAGCTTCAAACAAAGTCGGAACACCGGGGATAAAGTTCGGTTTCTTTTTCTTAATCAAATTAGCATATGTTTTAACATTAAACTGCGGTACAAGTATGCATTTCGCTCCGCTTATAATCGCGGTATGTATTCCTATACCCAGGCCAAAGCCGTGGAAAATAGGCATAACGGAAAGCATTTTCATTCCCGAGATGTTTTCATATCCGCTGGCAGCAGCAGTTTGAAGTCCGAGCGCATTGAAATTCATGTTTGAAAGTAAAATTCCTTTTGTAGTTCCCGTTGTACCGCCACTGTAAAGAATTGCCGCAACATCACTCGCTTTTCCTTTATATTCCGGAATCTTTCCGCTGTACTGCGTTCCGCCCGATATAAAGTCATTCCACATTATAACATTGCGTGCCGGCTCTACCTTGGGAATCTTTCTGCCGGAGGTAAGAGCATATGCTGTTTTCAGCGGCTGAGGAAGTTCGTCCTTAATTCTTGCGACAATTATTTTCACTGGATTTTTTACATCACAGAGAATGCTTTTTACCTTACCGTAAAATTGGTCAAGTGTAAGTATTGCCATACTTTTTGATATATTGAGATAAAATGCTATTTCACTTGCGGCAGAAAGAGGGTGAATCATGTTTCCTACTGCTCCGATTTTATTAAGCGCATAGAAAGTATCTACTGCCTGCGGCGAGTTAGGCATAGCAATCGTAACCATGTCATCCTTTTTTATTCCCATTGCCACAAGAGCCTTTGCGGTCAGCTCTATGCGAGACAAAAAAGTCTTGAAATTTGTTTTCTTACCCATAAATTCATATGCAATGTAATCAGGGTACTTTTCGGCAGCCTGTTCTACCATTTCATATATAGTTTTGTCAGGATATTCAAGACTGTGTGGTATATTGCCGTAAAACTTAAGCCACGGTGCTTCGCCCATATTCAAACCTCCGCTATGCATAATCTGATAAATTTATCTGTGACATTTTCTGTATAACAATTTTACAAGTGTTTTAACACTGCTGCCTGTAACATAGAAAAAATTAACACCGGAAAAATAGTCTTTTCCGTCAGGCACACATTCTGAAATCAGAGGAATAAGATCTCCCTCGTAATATTTATATTCATCTAATGTTTCACTGAGCTGCCACGGCGTATAGCTGCATGTTTTCTTATCACCTAAATTTATATTCATATATCTGAGCAAATATGCAACAAATTCTGAACATGAAAATGCTTTATATGTAGAAAATCCTCTTGTAACGGGATAAGAAAGTACAGAAAAAAGGTTATAAAGATACCCTTCCGGGTCATCTATAATCTCTTTTATTTTTTTTAAACCGTTTTTATAATCCTCTTCTGTAACAGGAACCTTGTAAATCATACATGCAATATCATTTCTTTTCTTCAAAGTAAGTCTGTCGGGATATTCGCGTACAAGTCCTGCAAGTATAGGTGTTTTGTGCTGATAACGCGCAAATGCGTAAATGTCTTTAAAATCGGATGTGAACGAAATTGAGGCATGGTTATACTTTCGCCTCATGATTCGTCTTATCGTATTTGCAAATCCGGTATTTGTACGGGTAAGAATAACATACACATATTTTATCTCTGCGTTATTTTCTTTATCGATAGCCATTATAACTGCAACTCATTTTTATATATTAAAAAGTCAACAGCATAAAGGCACAACTGCATAGCCTCTATGCTGCTAAACATTTCCGCGGCGCCAACATATAATACTTTGCCCGCGCAGCGGAAAATCATATTATTATTTTTTCAGCGGATCTTCTCCGTTAACAAGCGCAAATCTGCCCTTTTCACAAAGGAGCTTGCCTCCGTCGACAGGAAGCACACGAAGCGGTGTATCACCGTGGTAAGTAACTTTTATCTCACAAGTTTCTTCACAAAGACCGCATACACCCTCGCGAACCGTCTCTTTCAACGGAACAGCTTTCGCAAGCGGAAGTTTCTCTGACAAAGCGCCTGTAGGACATACAGATACACAAAGTCCGCAATGGCTGCACTGTGTCGAATCAAGAGCAAGACCCATTTCAGGCATTACAACTGTATCAAAACCTCTGCCAACAAGACCAAGCGCTGTAATTCCCATAACTTCTTCACAAGTTCTTACGCACAATCCGCAGAGAATACATTTGCTGGGTTCTCTTACGATGTACTTAGTCTCAACAGCAGGACGTGTATGCTTTTCACCTGCGACTCTTGTGCAGTCAGCGTTGTATCTGTCAGCATATTTGATAAGCTTACATTCAAAGTAATCACGGCAGCCGCACTCAAGGCATCTTTCAGCTTCTTTCTTAGCAGCTTCCTCATCAAACAAATCTACATACTCGTTGAAGTTTGTATTTCTCTCCTCAGGAGTTCTCTGGCTCGGTGCAAGTCTCTTTGCAGTTTCGCGGTGCGCATTTGCCTGTCTTATTTCTTCATCTGTAGGATTCTTTACAGAATATACTTTATACTCCGAAGTCTCCTCAAATGTCGGTTCAACTCCGCAGAGGTAAAGGTCAATTGCAAAAGCGGCTTTCTTAGCCTCTCCGATTGCCGCAATTGCGATACCCGCGCCGCGGTTTGTAACATCACCGCAAGCAAACACGCCGTCAAGAGATGTTGCGAAAGTCTTTTCATCTGCAACAACAGTGCCTTTCTTTGTAAGCTCTACTGATTCAAATCCTTTGTTGTTTGTACCCTGACCAATAGCCATGATTACATTATCTACAGCAATTTCTTCAAAGGCTCCCTCAATTGCAACAGGCTTTCTTCTGCCGCTCGCATCAGGTTCTCCAAGTTCCATCTTCTGGGCTTTAATACCGCAGACTTTTCCGTCAGAAGAAAGTATTTCCACAGGATTGCAGAGGAACTTATAAATTACACCCTCTTCTTCTGCTTCCTCAATCTCAACCTTGTCAGCAGGCATTTCATCACGTGTACGTCTGTAAATTACGTATACCTCATCAGCACCTGCTCTTACAGAACTTCTGCAGGCGTCCATTGCAGTATTACCGCCGCCGATTACGGCAACTTTCTTTCCGAGCGGGAGCATATCTCCGAGTGCTATGCTGCGGAGGAAATCAATACCGCCGTAAACACCCTCCAAATCTTCTCCGGGAATGTTCATCTTACTGCTGGTCCATGCTCCGATTGCAATAAGCACAACATCATTGTCTTTTCTGAGCTGAGCAAACATATCTGCGTCTGCCGCAACATTGTTTTTCATCTCTACGCCCATATCGCGTATTGCGTCGATTTCGATATCGAGAACTGCTTTCGGCAAACGGTACTCAGGTATTCCGTATCTGAGCATACCGACCATCTTAGGCATTTTGTCGTAGATTGTTACGCGGTGACCTTTCATACGGAGGAAATATGCCGCTGAAAGACCTGCAGGACCGCCGCCGATGATTGCGACTTTCTTTCCTGTCTCTTCTTTGACATCAGGTGAATATGCCTTGCCGCCGTTGTTCTTAATTGCTGTATCCGCAGCAAAACGCTTAAGCTGCATTATAGATACAGGTTCGTCGATTGCTTTTCTGCGGCATGCTGTCTCACACGGATGAGGACATACACGGCCGATTGATGCGGGAAGAGGAAGCTTTTCCTTTATAAGTTCATTTGCCTCTTCATAGAGTCCGTTAGCAATAAGTCCTACATAACCCTGACAGTCTGTACCGGCAGGACATTCTCTTACGCAGGGAGGACGGCAGTCACCGTTGTGGTCTGAAAGCATAAGCTCTAAAGCTGTCTTTCTTGCTCTCTTTACACGGTCTGTCTCTGTCTCTACAACCATTCCCTCTGTAATCTTTGTAGCGCACGCTCTGAAAAGCTTAGGCGCACCTGCAACTTCTACTACACAAACTCCGCAGGAACCGTACACTTTTACCATTTCACTGTAACAAAGATTAGGAATATCTATTCCGTTTTCGTTAGCCGCCTGAAGAATACTTTTTCCCTCTTCTGCCTGAATTGCTTTTCCGTTTATTGTTATATTTAATAATTTCTTTTCTTCCATTTATGTACGCCTCCGTCAATTTACGCTGATTGCACCAAACTTACAGTTTGCAATACATTTTCCGCACTTTATACATTTATCCGTATCAATTACATGCGGATTCTTCACTGTACCTGAAATAGCACCTACAGGACATTGCTTAGCACACAAAGTACATCCTTTACACTTATCCGCGTCAATGCTGTAAGTAATGAGATCACGGCACTGACCTGCAGGACATTTATGCTCGTAAATGTGAGCCTCGTACTCATGTCTGAAATACTTAAGTGTAGTAAGTACCGGGTTCGGAGCAGTCTGTCCGAGGCCGCAAAGAGCACCGTCTTTAATTGACATACAAAGTTCTTCAAGAAGCTCTATGTCTCCGTCCTTGCCTTCGCCTTTTACTATTCTGTTCAATATTTCAAGCATTCTCTTTGTACCGAGACGGCAGTGCGCACATTTTCCGCATGACTCTTTTGCTGTAAAATCAAGGAAGAATCTTGCCATGTCTACCATACATGTGCTTTCATCCATTACAACCATACCGCCTGAGCCCATAATTGCTCCTGTTGCGGAAAGCTTCTTATAGTCGATAACTGTATCAAGCAGGTCTGTAGGAATACATCCGCCTGAAGGTCCGCCCATCTGTACTGCTTTAAATTTCTTGTCGTCTCTTATACCGCCGCCGATGTTATAAATTACATCGCGGAGAGTGCTTCCCATAGGAATTTCTACGAG
>JAFTXL010000104.1 GCA_017464985.1 Clostridia bacterium
CCTTTAACGTATACCATCCGGCAGCGCTGAAATTCTTTTCTTTTCCGTTCAAATCACTCATTGTCTCCACCCTCGCTTTCAAGCTTTTTAATCTTGTCTCTCAACTCGGCAGCTTTTTCAAAATCTTCTTTCGCTATCGCGTCTTTCATCATGTCCCTGTAAATCTGTACTTCGGATTTATCATTA
This sequence comes from Clostridia bacterium, assembly GCA_017464985.1. The sequence goes on from JAFTXL010000104.1 coordinate 187, forward strand.
TTAACAGTTTCTTCTTCATCCGGCTTCGTATTCTCGACAGATTTATCCACATCCGGGTTCATGCTTGTTTCCTGGCTTCTGCTCTGTGAAACCTGCATAGCAGGAAAAGCCCCGCTATGTACACAATTTCCGTGAATCTTTCTGAGCAGCGGTCTGATTTCTTCTATAAAAGTGCTGTAGCACTCTGAACATCCAAGTTTTCCGTTTTCATTTATTGTCCTTATCGTACTCTTACACACAGGACATGATTTTACAGTCTTTGAAGATTTGCTGCTTTGTCCCCACATACCGTCAAATCCCGCAAGTCCCGACAAAAGTGTACTGAAGCCGTCAAATACCGGAATAGATACGTTGCTTTGAACATCTTCCGCGCAATCAGCGCACAAATTCATAACACTCTTTTTATTGTTAATTATTTTTGTAAGTCTGACTACCGCAGGCTTATTTCCGCATTTTTCACACAACATTCTGATCGTCTCCTTCTCTTAATCAATCATAGAAACCATTGATAATATAATTCTACGCAATATATCAGCTCTGATACGGTCTCTTGCATCAGGCGCTGCCGATGACAATGCCTTATCACTTGTGACAGCTTCTGCTATAATTCCGTCCCTTTCGGAAAACATACCGCTTCCAACAAAGTTCTTTATAAATATCTCAGCATGGTGCTGCGTAATTTCATCTCCAATTGAAGCGGCTGAATGCATCAAATAAGCTTCTTTTGAACTCTCAACACGCACTCTGCATATTTTAATGTATCCGCCTCCGCCGCGTCTGCTTTCCACCATATATCCCTTTTCCGGTGAGAATCTCGTGGAAATAACGTAATTTATCTGCGAAGGAACGCACTTAAAATGCCCCGCGAGCTCATTTCGCTGAATTTCTATCGTGTCAAGCTCATCTTCATCAAGCATCGCCTTTATAAATTCTTCAATGGAGTCGCTAAGTCTTGCCATGTCACTTCCTCCTTCTTTAACCTGAATTCAATCTAAAATCAAATCGGAAAGTCTTGCCAAATCTTCAATAAAATTAACTTTGACTTTCTTTGACCTTTACGGACATGAGTATACCACCGTTTTTTTTATAAATCAATAAAAAATTTCCCGCAAAATTTTTCCCGGGAAATTTTATTCACCATATTATAATTTTATATCTATCCGATAATCCGATTTTTGTATGCGGAATACGATTGGCAGATCCATTTATATAAAGATATCCTTTGTATAAATCAAAAAACCAAAACACACAGCAAATAAAACCCTAACTACTTCACCGCATACATCAAATACTCAACATTTCCGTCACCGCCGGTTATCGGCGATTCGATTATTCTTTTAACCTCAAATCCGCACATCTCAGCGCACGATTCGACTTTCTCGACAGCTCTCCTGCGAGCCTTCTCATCGCGCACAATACCTCTTTTTCCGACACGCCGCGTATCCGACTCAAACTGCGGCTTTATAAGCACAACAGCGCGGCCGTTTTCTTTTAAAACAGAATACATTTTAGGAAGTAAAAAAGTTACGGAAATAAATGATACATCACTGCAGGCAAAATCAAACCGTGATAAAAATTCATCGTCGGGAAGATTTCTGAAATCCGTTCCCTCAAGATTTAAAACACGCGCATCTGATGCAATCTCAGGCGCAAGCTGTCCGTGGCCCACATCAACGGCGACAACATCTTTGGCTCCGTAATTGAGCAAAACCTCAGTAAAACCGCCTGTAGACGCGCCGATATCTATAGCAGAAACACCGTTTAAATTCAGATTAAAAGATTCTATTGCGCCCTGCAATTTAAGTCCGCCACGGCTCACAAAAGGAAGCGGATCACCGGAGGAAACAACAGCATCTGTGTCACTAACATCAAACGAAGCTTTAGTAACAACTCGGCCGTTCACAGTTATACAGCCCTCAGAAACAGCGCGCTGAGCGCGTGTACGGCTTTCAAAAATACCTCTTTCAATAAGTGCAACATCAAGTCTCATCCGCAAAGTCTCCATACGCCGAAACAATACCTGCTGCATCAAGTCCGAACTCCGATTGAATCTGTGAAATCTTTCCGTGAGGTATATTTTCATCAGGCAAAGCAATTATTTTTACAGGTGTTTTTATACCGTTTTTCAGCATAACAAGTTCTGCCTGCTCGCCGAATCCGCCGAATCTGACAGCCTCTTCCACCGTTATCACAGCATCAGCATTTGACGCCTGCTCTATGATGCCTTTTTCATCCAAAGGTTTAACAAATCTCGGGTTGAAAACTCTTACAGAAACACCTTTTGACAAGAGCATTTCAGCCGCCTTAATTGCTTCCTCGGCAATTGCGCCGACAGCCATTATACAAAGATCTGCTTTTTCACCGTTCGCAGAATCAAACATAACACATCCGCGTCCAAATTCCACAGGAACGTATTCCTTCAAACCCGAATGTTCTTTAAGACGCTCTTTTGCAGGATAACGGATAACAAAGCATCCGTGCGGCACCTTTTCAATGACCGCCCCCGCATTTTCATTATTTTTACAAGCATCGTCCGCAGCAGATTCCTTAGCACCTTTTTCACCGTCATAACTGTCATACACCTGCATAGCAATCTCAAGCATCTCCTGCATTTCTTTTATACTGCAAGGAGCCGCAATATTCATATTGGGCAAATGACCTAAATACGCAAAATCATATATACCTTGATGAGTCTCACCGTCCTGACCGTTAATACCTGCACGGTCAAGCGCTATAACAAGAGGAAGCTTCTGCAAAGCAACATCGTGCAGAAGCTGGTCATAGCCTCGCTGCAAAAAAGTAGAATAAACAGCAATAACCGGCTTTGCGCCGCAGATGGACATTCCTGCTGCCATTGTTACGGCATGCTGTTCAGCAATGCCGACATCACAGAAACGCTCCGGGAACTTAGCAGCAAATTTTTCAAGACCTGTGCCGATAGGCATTGCAGCAGTAACGGCAGATATCTTTTCATCATTTTCGGCAAGCTCAGTAATCTTATCGGCAAAACCTGACGAAAAAGAAGCTTCGCCGCATTCGCAAGGTTCGCCGGTTTCCTTATTAAACGGAGATACTCCGTGGAACAAAGCAGGTTTTTCTTCTGCCGGCTTATACCCCTTACCTTTTTTCGTTATAACATGTACAACAACAGGACCCTTTGTCTCATCGGCTTTTCGCAGTGCGTCCTGAACAGCGCTGATGTTATGACCGTCAACAGGACCGATATAATAAAGACCCAAGTCTTCAAAAAACTCTCCCGGCACAAGCAAAAATTTAAGTGATTTTTTAAGACGGTGCAGCAAAAGCACAATTCCATTGCCTACGATAGGTATTCTTCCAAAAAAATTTTTTACATCTTTTTTTAATCTTGTATACGAATGTTTTGAACGTATACGGCCGAGATATCTCGAAA
>JAFTXL010000105.1 GCA_017464985.1 Clostridia bacterium
ATTTTTTGCAAAGTTCCTCCGCGGCTTTCAATTGATTTTTATTGAATTTTGATTTGCTTATCAGCTCAATCTCCGTACCGCCGGTTTCTGCTTTGCTTACGGCAGCATAGTATATATCCGGCACAAAATTCCTTATTGCCATGTCAAGTTAATAAATTGCCTTTACAATCGGAACAATTACACGGCCGACACGAAGCAATGTACCTGTTTTTAAAGTCGCGTAACGTGTAAGATTTACACCGTAAAGCCAATCAATATATGTCCTTGCAAATCCCTCTCCTGCAAGCTGTTCATATTCACTTTCGTTTTTCATATTCGCAAGCGCAGACTTCACAGTTTCCGGTGTCTGATCCGGAAGCCAGAGACGTTTAAAATCTTTACTGATATTGTCAAGACCGCCTGAAAAGGACTTATATACACATAATCTTACGATAATCTCACCCTCACGGTCAGAGTCTCCCGCATTTACAATAGTATCAACATCATCCCTGTTACATAAATCTTTAATAATTCTGAACTGATTAAGCACACCGCTGTCCACTTTTTTATCTTTATCTTTTTTCAGTTCAAAATCAAATTTCCGAGGGAAACACGGCAAATTTGACATAGACCAATACTTCTCTCCCTCAGGGAGCGGATTATAATGTTCTATATCGCAAAGTGAGAAAAGGTGACCAAATGCCCAGGTTACAAAATACCCGCATCCTTCATAATAACCGTTTCTTTTGGACATTGACCCGATGCCTGCCACAATATTGCGCGCGAGACTCGGTTTCTCGGCAATTATAAGAATCAAACTTTCACACCCTTTCTTAAACATAAACTTGGATAATCATACATGCTGCTATTAAAAATGTCAAACCGCGTCATCCCCTTAGCATAACAATAGCTTACAAAAAAACACACATACATTATCCCGCAAGCGATTGACCCGTACATTCTAAAAAATTCTCCCCTGTGCTTTACAAACACAAGGGAGAACAAACTTCCGATATAGTTTATACAAATTACTCCGCTACTATTTTAAATGTGCGGCTTGCATTTGCAGGATCGTCACCCATGTCACATACAAAGCTGTATGAATAGTAACCGAACTCATATTCAACCGAATACCCGTCATTGTCTCTTGCATGGTAGTCGTACTCAACCCATTCGCCGTCAACCTGCTCATAAATTTTCGGAACACAGAGCTTTGTGAATCCGTCAGCTTTTATTACGCAGTTGTTTCTTCCGCCTGTTGCTGTAACAACAGCTTCATTCTCAACAGCTTTTACAGAAGGTACGTAATAGTCATCAACTATCTCACATGAATCAGAAGTAAGCTTGAACTTATGTGTTACAGAATCTTCTATCACATAGTCAACATTGTCAGATGATGTATCTTCACCTTCTCCGTACGGAAGAAGAATAAGCTGAAGTTCAATAACATCATTTCTGTAGAAAACCATCTCAGTTTCATTTAAAGACAGTGAACCGCTGTTAACAGTTCCGTCATATTCATTCTTGAATACAAAGTTGCCGTCCCACTCAACACCGCCTGCTGTAACATATGAATCACTTACAATCAAACCAAAGTTTGCTCCATAGGTTGGCTCCTTCTCCCATTTATCATATCCGTAATATGAGAAATAAGGAGCTTCCTTGCCTAAAACATATATGTCGCTGTATTCACCTGTATTTTTATTAGTTATAACAGCAGTTGTATTATCTTCGGCACGGTAACTTGCGTTCTTATAAACAAATCCCGACTCTCTGCTGTCATAAGTAAACAGCTCAAGCTGATTCTTAACATCACTTAATACTGTAGTCTTAAGGAATCTAAGTGACAATGTGTAATATGTTCTGTTTTCGTCAGTCTGCGGCAATTCAACATGTCTGAGAGTATATTCATACGAACCGTCATCAGCAACATAGCTGTAATCCATATCAATATATGATGTACCCGTAGCCTTGAGAACAGAACTTGTATATTCACTTAAAATCTCATTACCGTTAGAATCAGTATATCTTGTAAAATACAATCTTCCTGTAGAATTGTGCTGCGGCTGAGTTCTCCATATCGGAGAACTTGCTGCTCTGAAGTCAGGAAGTACCCAACCGTCTTTTCCAAATATAAAGTACGGTCCTATACAGTTTGACTCAGTAACACCTGTTGACATATGATAATATGACACGTGGAAGCTTACCGATTAAATTTGTTTAAGCGGATAATTACCCCAGTTCTGGTACAAATTGTATATTGTAAAAGATGTATCCTCTTCTGCAGATGTTATCAATGGGAATATTGTATAACCCCACGGTTTATCGGCAGGATCATAAACAGGCTCTTCCTTTTCACCCTCAAAATTTTTACATACCTCAAGCGGAATCGGGAGTAATGTACCTTCTTCATCAGCAATTACTGCAGCTTCAAGATGGCCTGTTCTTGACTTCATTGAAATATATACGGTACGTCCGTCAGCAGCAGTAACTGATATATCAGCAGAATAATATTTGTTCTTACCTGACGCTCTATATGCAGAGGCAAAATTCGTTCCGTCTATTGTAAATAAATATACTCCCTCTGCATAGTCATATCCTATAAATTTAGCATTGTTGCTGCTCTCAACCGTAATGCCTTCAAGAGGATTGCGCTCAATATTTGCAGTTTTAGCAATATCATCGAATGAATGAGTTGTATCAGTATATATACGGCTGCTCATTGAAGCAGGAGTTGTGGAAGAAATACGTTTACCGGAACCTGAAACCGATACATAAAGAACATATGCACTGTCAGTCTCATCAATCTTCACGCTGTACGTCTCTTCGTCATTAGGTATGATAAAACCAACAACGCCGGAATCTTTGATATCGAAGGCAACATATTCAGTATTTTCAAATGTACCGTTTGATGCATCGTTATAAATCTGTCCGTCTGCGGAAATCTGCATCGCAGAAACTGTTGATTTTTCAAAAGATACAGTATAACCGAATTCTGCAATATTAGTAACTCTTGTAGTTTCATCCGGAGAAAGAAGAGATGCCTCAAAATGAAGTTTTTCAGAGTATGTGTGGAAAGTTTTCTCTGCTGCCGCAGTAATAGTAGACTCCTCTATATATATACCTTTTATAGACTGAAGCGTAATTACGTCACCCACAGAAGAACCCACATCAAGACGAATTCCCTGTAAAACCGCATTAAAATCATCCACCGGAATCACATACTTATGGAATTGACCGTCATTAACAACCTCAAATGAATACATATATTGTTCATTAAAACCGGAAAATTTTACTGTATGATAATACAAATCCACCGATGAACAATCTCCGTCAACTTTCATCGTAACTTCAATACCGTTGCATGTCTTATGAGATATTGATGCACTTTGAGTATAGAAATAAGGATCCTCTGCAGAACTTACAGTAAATATTAGATTTCCGTCAGAATCCGCAGCAGGCGCAGACATTTCATTTACACTCCATATATCTGCAGACAATGAAACTTCTTCGCCGTCCTGGTATTTGACTCCGACCTCTCTGCCAAAATACAGATCTCTGATATTCGCGTCATAATAATAGTAACCAAGTCTTGTTGTATTCACCCTGCCCTCTGAATATGACGATGCCACATTATGCATAACACCGTCTTTATCAACTGCAAATACATCAAGCGAATCTGTTATATATGCTTTACCGTCCTTTGTTGTAATGTCTGTACCGAATGACTCTATAGCAGTAAGGTTTTGTGATACAATAACATTATCATTTTCTAAAACATACTGTGATCTCCGTGCATCAGAGTAATAACCCTGAACTGAGTTCGCAGTCTCGTTAGCATATACCATAGTTTCCGCAAACGATGTATCCTCACTGGTATCTCTGTGAACCGGTGTAGCAGTAGGCTCTGCCGGGTCAGGAATAACTATATCCGGTATTGCAGTAGCTGTCGGAGCAGGATCACTTTTTTTACATCCTGCAGCAAAGACTGTCAATACACATAAAAATAAAGCAACAAATGTCTTTAAAGATAGAAACTTTTTCTTACCAATATCATTCATTTTTAGTATCCATCTTCCTTTCTCATTAAATATCAAATAATAAATCCAACTTTGTTATACACATCTTTGAGTGTGACTTCGGCAGAAGCCCTTGCGCGCTCTGCATTCATCTTCAGAACCGATTCAAGATATCCTTTATCTTTCATAAGTTCTTCATATTTTTCTTTGATAGGTGACAAGGTTTCTGCAACAGCTGTTCCTACAGCCATCTTAAAATCACCGTATCGGCTGCCTGAAAACTCTTTTTCTACATCTTCACGGCCTATACTTTTAACTGCTGCATAGATATTTATAAGATTGCTTATTCCCGGTTTGTTTTCCTCATCGAAAATAATCTCAGAACCGGAATCAGTCACCGCACGCTTAAACTTTTTCATAATCGAAGACTCATCTTCAGTAATCAAAATAAAATTATTCTGGTTATCATCTGACTTTGACATTTTTTTTGACGGATCCTGCAAACTCATTATCTTTGCGCCGGTTTTAGGTATATACGGCTCAGGAACAACAAATGTATCACCGTATATTTTATTAAAACGCTCCGCAACATTTCTTGCAAGCTCCAAATGTTGCTTTTGATCCTGTCCTATCGGAACAGCATCTGTTTGATACAGCAAAATATCAGCAGCCATCAAAACCGGATATGTATATAATCCGCCGTTGATATTATCAGCATGACGCTGACTCTTATCTTTAAACTGCGTCATGCGGTTAAGCTCACCCATATATGTGTAACAATTTAAAATCCATGACAGTTCCGCATGAGCAGAAACATGCGACTGCAAGAACAAAACGTTCTTCTG
>JAFTXL010000106.1 GCA_017464985.1 Clostridia bacterium
AAAATGACAGTTCCGTACAAAGTAATAGATGTGTCCGCCTGGCAGGGAGAAATTGATTGGAGCGCCGTTGCGGAATCGGGAACAGACGGTGTTATTATAAGGCTTGGAAGATATGACATTGAAAAAGATCAATATTTTGAAGCAAATTACCGCGGTGCAAAAGAAAACGGACTTTTGGTCGGATGTTATTATTTTATGGGAGCGCAGTCAGTAGCGGAAGCGGAGGCAGAAGCCGAAAAGGTTGCTGCGCTGCTGGATGAGTATAGATATGAGCTTGAGCTTCCTGTTTTTTACGATGTTGAAGATGATATCGTAGAAAATTTGGGAAATATTTCTAAACTTGACAGGCAGATTCTTACTGATATTATAAAATCATTCTGCGTCAGAATGCAGGAGCTTGGATATTATTCAGGATATTACAGCAACGTATCATTTGCGCTTAAGGAGTATTATCCGGAGCAACTTTATATGTACCCGCTGTGGATTGCAAAGTGGAGTGATAATATTTCAGATTCGTTCGGAAACTCCGTATGGCAGTATTCTTCGGAGGGCAGTGTTCCAGGAGTGGACGGATATTGTGATTTGAACTTATGCTTTGTCGATTTTTACGGTTTTATAAAAGAAAACGGGTTTAATAATTTAAAATAAGTCAGGGAGATGATTTTATGGCAGAACAGCCGGTGACTAAGAATATAAGAGATTTCAGAGCGAATGATTATGTAGTGGGTTTTTTCTATGTGAGACTTTCTGAGATGAAGCAGACTACTACGAATAATAAATATATGAATTTTACGCTGTCTGATAAGACAGGCGATATTAACGCAAAGCTTTGGGACTGGGATGAGGATAATGTAAAAAGATTTGCTACCGGTACGGTGATTAAAGCCCAGGGACGCATTATCGAGTGGCAGGGTCAGCTGCAGTTTAAAATAGAGCGTATACGCAGGACTATTTCTGACGATAATGTTTCGGTTGCTGATTTTGTTCCGTCCGCGCCGGCTTCAAGCGAAGAAATGCTTGCGTACATAAAAAGTGTTGTTGAAAAAATGGAGGATGAAGAGTACAGAAACTTTGTATCTTTAATTCTTGACCATTATCATGAACAACTTATGTATTTTCCTGCGGCTAAAAGCAATCACCATTCCGTAAGGGGCGGCCTGCTTTATCATGTGTCAGGTATGCTTCGCGCGGCAGAAGCTTTAACAGGTGTGTACGGCGGATTTATGAACACAGATCTTCTCTATGCCGGAGTTATTCTTCACGACATAGGAAAGATTGAAGAGATGAGAACAGGAGCATCCGGGCTTGTGGAGGAATACTCAACTGCAGGTGTATTGCTCGGACATATTTCACAGGGAATGATTATCCTCGGAAAATTCGCTGAGCAAATCGGGTTTAACAGCGAAAAACTGCTTTTACTGCAGCATATGATTCTGTCTCATCATTATCTTCCGGAATACGGAAGTCCAAAGTATCCTCATTTCCCTGAGGCAGAGCTGCTGCATTATCTTGATATACTTGATGCGAGAATGTACGATATGAAAAAGATAACCGAAAGTCTTGAACCGGGTACGTTCAGCGAAAGACAGCGTTTGCTCGATAACAGAATGATTTACAAACCGCTGTCATAATGCGGAGCAGATGAAGACAGTGAGCGTACATTGGGGCAATCGCTTGCGGAATTTTGCGTATTTGGGCGCAAAATTCCGCAGACAAAATACAGCAGCATACAGATTTTGTACGAAAAAGCGCGGCATCAGTAAAGCGGTACACGTTGAAAAGCACAAAGACGCCTGCGCACTTTTTCGTAAGCGATTGCCACCGATAGAGTACTGCATATAACATTGATGTAATATTTAAGAAAGTGTGAATTTTTCATTGGCGGATATAAGGATAATCACCGGAAGGGCCGGGTCAGGTAAAAGTAGTTATTGCATAAAGGCAATAACTGAATATATACAGAACCGTGAAGATAAAGTCGGCGGCGCTCCTGCGTTTTTTATTGTGCCGGAGCAGCTCAGTGTTTCTGCAGAGCGAAGATTGCTTGCGGAATCCGGCCTTTGCGGATTGCTTCGTGATGAGGTATTGAGCTTCAGGAGAGCTGCGTTTAGAGTATTGGGACGGCAGGGCGGCCTGAAGCATGAAATGCTTACCCAGTCGGGGAAGATTATGCTGCTCACAAAGGCTATAAGGGATGTATCTGATTCGCTGATGTTTTACGGCATGTATGCGTCAAAGCCAAAAGGCATGGAAAGCCTTCTTATGCTTATAGAAGAATTTGGCAGATACGGAGTAACTCCGGAGGATTTAAAAGTGCTGTCGGAAAAAAGTGCGTCCGATATGCTTCTTAAAGCGAAACTGCATGACATGTCCGTTATATGCGAAGCATACAGAAATCTGTTTACAAAAAATTACTATGACGGTGAAGCGCTTTATAATGACATGATTGCAAATCTCGGAAATGATGAGGAATTTAGAGGCGCGCATGTATTTATAGACGGCTTTAATGGATTTACTTTTCAGGAGTTTGAAATCATACGTGTTTTATTTGAAATCTGTGCAGAGGTAAATATCAGTGTATGTACGGATATTTCGGGTGGACACATTTTCGAAAGTGCAAACGAAACATGCCGCAGACTTGAAGAGATTGCACGACAGACCGGAAATGGTTTTAAATAT
>JAFTXL010000107.1 GCA_017464985.1 Clostridia bacterium
AAAGCTGATATCTATCACCGGACCGTGCTGTGTACAAAGCAGCATACCGTCAATAAGTCTTCCTATGTAATTTTCACATGTGAGACAATTAATAATATTATTCATTTTTTCAGGCATATTAAATTCCCCCTTTATCTTTAGTAAACATGGTTGGATTATAATGCCTTTGTCTGCAAAAAAATATTTCCCGGATTTTTTATTAAAAATCACGGGAAATGAGATAAATATAAAGTATATTCATTGAATTATTTTTTTATACTAAATTTCTTCAAGAGAAATATTAGGCCGAGCGTTCAGGTCAAGTTGCGAAAAACGTCCTTTGAGCGCTGCGTAATGGGCTGCGCAGCCTATCATAGCTGCATTGTCGGTACAAAGAATGGGTGACGGTCTATAAAAAGAAATTCCGGACATTGATGCTTGTGTTTCAAATGCCTCTCTGAGCGAAGAATTTGATGCGACACCGCCTGCTAGCGCAACTTTGTTGTAGCCGCATTGCTTTACGGCTTTAAATGTATTTTCTGTGAGTATATCGGTAAGTGCTTTTTGGAAAGAAGCGCATACATCTTCAACAGGTATATCGTGTCCCTGCATGCGTTCTTTGTTCAGATAGTTAAGCACAGCTGTTTTTACGCCGCTGAAACTGAAATCAAGTGTATCGCCCATGTGGACACGAGGAAACTTGATTGCGTCCGGGTTTCCTTTTTTCGCTTCTCTGTCTATCGCAGGACCGCCGGGATAGCCTAGTCCTATTTCCCGGGAAATTTTATCAAAAGCTTCGCCTGCCGCGTCGTCTCTTGTTCTTCCTAATATTCTGAACTTTCCGTAATCATAACAATCAACAATATGGCTGTGACCACCGGATGCTACAAGGCACACAAACGGCGGTTCGAGTTCGGGATATTCCAGAAAATTGGCAGATATGTGACCTTCTATGTGGTGAACTCCGATAAGAGGTTTTTTCAGAGCAAATGCCATTGCTTTTGCCGCGGAAAGACCTACTAAAAGCGCGCCTACGAGACCGGGACCGAAAGTGACGCCGATTTGTGTAATATCCTCTTTTTTTACATCAGCTTTTCTCAGTGCGTCATCAATTACCTGTATAATAAATTCAACATGTTTTCTTGAAGCAAGCTCCGGCACCACACCTCCGTATACCTTGTGCAGGTCAATCTGTGTGGATATGACATTTGATAATATGGTGCGTCCGTTTTTTATAACTGATGCAGATGTCTCATCGCAGCTGCTTTCTATTCCGAGTGTCAAAATATCAGACATAATGTTTGCCCGTCCTTGAATTGTTTAAATAGTTTGTTTTATATAATGTAAGTTTGCGCTGTGGATTTTTCTGATGCACAAACTTAACAGGAATAACAGGGCGCGAGGCATGCGCCTCGCGCCCTGTTATTCTACCATATAATTCGCTTAATATAAAATAAAGTTTTATCTGTTTATATAACAAATCCGCCGTTTACGCCGAGTATCTGTCCTGTGATAAAAGAAGCTTTGTCGGACGCAAGAAAAAGTATTGCATTTGCAATATCATCAGGGCTGCCGAGCCTGCACAGCGGAGTTTCATCAATCAGAGCATTTATAGAATCGCTGTCTAAATGCGCATTCATTTTTGTATCTATCACGCCGGGTGAAACACAGTTTACGGTGATGCCCGATGGGCCGAGCTCTTTTGCCAATGCTTTTGTAAAACCGATTACCGCTGCTTTTGATGCTGAGTAATGTACTTCACAGGAAGCGCCGCATTCGCCCCAAATAGAGGAGATATTTATAATTCTTCCGCTTTTTTGATTTAACATATATGGCAGGGCTGCACGGCAGCAGTTGAATACGCTGTCGGTATTTACGGCAAAAGTATCACGCCAAAGCCTTGGCGTGATATCCTGGAACATAAGCTGTTTTCCCGTGCCTGCGTTGTTTACAAGTACGGAGATCTCTCCGAGTGCCTCTCTTATTTCCGCGAACATGTTCTGCACTTGGTCAAAGTCAGATACATCAGCTCCGAAAGTTTCGGCAATGCATCCGTTTTTTCCGTATAATCCGTTTAGTTCGGAACAGAGCTCCTGCGCCGCGGTTTTGTTTATGCGATAATTTATAGCTGTTTTATATCCTGCTTTTGCAAACGCTCTTGCAGCAGCACTTCCTATTCCGCCTGATGCTCCTGTAATCAGTACAACTTTTGACATGGTAAATGCAAAAACTCCGTTTCGTATATAATATCGGTACAATTATAATTACGCATGTAAAAATAATCAAGGCAACGGATTATTTTCTTTTAACATAAACCAACACACCCGTAAGCAATTGTCATGCCGTTAATTGTTCAGTATTGTCAAAAAAAGATTGATATGTCATAATTCTGCTGTGTTATTTATATGCATGCTGTCTGTGGGTGTAAATATCTCATTGTGAAAGCATTTTGATAAAAGAAAGGAAACATATTTACTATGGTACTTGAACTTAAAGATATAGTAAAAAATTTTGGTGAGAAACAAGTTCTAAAGGGTGTGTCTTTTTCTGCCGAGGGCGGCAAGGCGTTTGGCCTGCTCGGCAGAAACGGCGCCGGAAAAACTACTACAATCAGAATTCTAATGGATGTTTTTTCGGCGCGCAGCGGTGAAATATTGATTGACGGAAAGCCGATAGACTATAGAAAAATCCAGTTTGGATATCTGCCTGAAGAAAGAGGTTTATATCCGAAAAAGAAAATCATTGAGCAGCTTACGTATTTTGCGGAGCTTAAAGGTATGAAACACGCAGATGCGGTAAAGGCGGTTGATTATTGGCTTGACAGACTTCAAATGACAGAGTACAGAAATAAACGTCTTGATACACTTTCAAAAGGTAATCAGCAGAAGATACAGCTTATAACCGCTGTAGCGCATGACCCTGAAATTGTCATACTTGACGAGCCTTTTTCGGGACTTGACCCTGTGAATGCTATACTTTTAAAGAGCGTTGTAAAAGAAGAAATTGCAAAGGGTAAAATTGTGCTTTTTTCGAGCCATCAGATGAGCTATATAGAGGAATTTTGCGACAGTATTGCCATTATACATGACGGAAAGGTTGTACTTACAGGCGAGCTTCACGATATAAAAAGAAATTATCCGCGTAACCGCTTGGTTGTGCGCTCAGAGCAGCGTAACGGCATTGCGGCAGAATTTGGCGAGCGATGCGAAGTATGTGAAAACGGAGATGTCATCATTACGCTTTCTTCGCCTGAGGATAAACAGGACATGATGAATAAACTCACTCAGAAATATGACATTGATGAGATTAAAGTATTTGAGCCTACTCTTAATGATATCTTTGTAGAGTATGCAGGCGGACGTGAATGAGGTGGGGATAGAAAAATGAGACAGTTCGGGAAAATATTTAAATTTGAGTTAAAAAACTATTTTACAAATAAAATATTTATGGGAATAACCGTTTTCCTTGTTGTGTTAATTGCAATCGTTATGTTTTTTCCGCGTATTACGGAAACTATTGAAAATGCAGGAGATGATACTTCAGAGAGTTCTGCGTCGGAGAGCGCGGAGGCCGAGGATTTGCCTGTAATGCTTATAGTGTGCGATGCCGAGGAACATGCGGAAGCGGTCAGAGAAGTTTTTTCCGCTTCATTTATTGATTATACTGTCAAAACATCGCAGGACAGCTTGGAAACAGTAAAGAAACAGATTACAGACGGAGAAGTTGAATGTGCATTTGTTTTGGACAGCTTTATGTCATACACATATTATGTTGACAATCTTTCAATACACGACAGCAATACAGTCATTGCCGACGAAGCGTTGCAGAGTGTATATCGAATGAATGCAATGATTTCAGGCGGAATTTCCGCCGAAGAAGCACAGAATATTCTCTCGGTTCAGATTGAGCATAAAACAGAGACTCTCGGCAAAGACCAGATGAAAAACTATTTTTATACATACATCATGATAATGGCGTTGTATATGGTTATTCTTATGTACGGTCAGATGGTGGCAACAAATGTTGCTACAGAGAAAAGTTCAAGAGCTATGGAGCTACTTGTTACAAGCGCGAAACCGATAAGTATGATGTTCGGAAAGGTTTTTGCGTCATGCCTTGCGGGATTAACTCAGATTATTGCTGTGTTCGGTACGGCGATTGTATGTTTTAATGCAAATAAAAATTATTGGGATGCATCGGGAATTGTGGCATCAATTTTTAATATGCCGGCAGAGCTTTTGATATATATGATAGTGTTCTTTATTCTTGGGTTCCTCGTGTATGCGTTTATGATGGCGGCAGTCGGATCTACCGCATCGAAACTGGAGGATATAAATACATCGTTAATGCCTATCATGCTTCTCTTTATTATATCGTTTATCGTGGTTATGTTTGCGATTGTAGACGGAAATGTGGATAATATGCTCATGAAGGTCTGTTCTTATGTGCCTTTCACATCCTCCATAGCGATGTTTACTCGTATAGCAATGTCCACAGTGCCTTGGTATGAAATAGTAATATCTATTGCGATTTTGATTGTATCTGTTATAGGAATAGGTATTATATCCGCCAAGATATACCGTGTATGCGTAATGCTTTACGGAACACCGCCTAAGATGAAAGAGATATTGAAAGCAATTAAAAATGCCTGATTTTTTTGACATATAATTCCGTGCGGAGTATACTTTTTGAAAGAGGTGATTTTATGTCTTTTGACGCGGCGAAAGTAAAAGATGATATCGTGAAGTGGATTCGTGATTGGTTTTCTGATAACGGACCTGATTGCACAGCCGTTGTAGGAATATCCGGAGGAAAAGATTCTTCCGTAGTTGCGGCGCTCTGTGTCGAAGCTCTTGGAAAAGACCGCGTGTTTGGCGTACTTATGCCGAACGGGGTGCAGCACGATATTGATATGGCGGAATTGCTTGTGTCACATCTGGGAATTAAAAGTGTGACGGTCAATATTAAAGATGCATATGATGCGCTTTCAAGTGCTGTGGAGACGCAGCTTGGAAAATTTTCGGAACAGTCAAAGCAAAATCTTGCTCCGAGAATTCGTATGACTACACTTTATGCCGTTTCTCAGTCGTTAAACGGCAGGGTTGCGAATACATGTAATTTATCCGAGGATTGGGTGGGTTATTCCACGCGTTACGGAGACAGTGCAGGCGACTTCAGCCCTCTTTCAAATCTCACCGTTGCCGAGGTGAAACTTATAGGCAGGGCACTGAATCTTCCTGATGTGCTTGTTGACAAAGTTCCTATAGACGGGCTTTGCGGCAAGACTGATGAGGATAATCTGGGTTTCACGTATGAAATGCTCGATAAGTATATACGCACAGGTGTATGTGACGATATTGAAAAGAAAGAGCGTATCGACACTATGCATAAGAGAAATCTTTTTAAGCTTGAACTTATGCCTTGTTTTCCATATAAGTAATTTAAAGATAAAACAAATGACGAGGTAATTATAATTAAGGGAGTGGTATAAATGGCATTTTTCGAAGATTTAACGGAAAAAGTAAGTAAAGCAGGACGTGATGTGGCGAATTCCACAAAGGAAGCATCTGCTATTTCAAAGATTAAATCAGAGATAACAGACGAAGAAAAGAAAATAAACGCGGTTTATTTTGAAATGGGAAAAGTGTATTTTGAGCTTCACAAAGATGATGCGGAAGAAGGCATGGCGGATTTTGTTGAGCGTGTAAAAAATTCTATGGCTGCTATAGATAAACTCAATAATGATATTCTTGAAATTAAAGGTGTTAGAATCTGTCCGGCATGCAGCCGTCAGATACCTTTAAATTCTGTTTTCTGTAATTTGTGCGGAGTGAGAATTGTACCACAGGAAACACCCTCTGCAGTTTCCGTAACACCGGCAGAAACTGTTGCTGAGTCTGTCGGAACGGTTGATGCGGAGGTTATCGAAAATACAATCGAGACAGCGGCAGCAGACCCGATATCGGAAACAACGGTTCCTGAGATGGCAGAGCCGATTGAAGAAACAGCGCCGGTTGAAGAGGCTGAAACGATCGAAGCAGTTGAAACTGTAGAAGAGCCTGCTGTACCGACAGAAGTTGAAGCGGCTGCAGTTGCTGCGGAGCCGTCTTCTTACGTGGAAGCTGCGCCGGTTGCGCAAACAGCTCCCGAACCTATGGCAGAGCGGACTGCGCCTGTAGAACCCGGAAATAAGGAAGAACTGCATGCTTATGTTGATATTTTCAAAGATAATACCGCTCCGGTAGAGCCCAAACCTGTTGCGTCGGTGAATCCGACCGTGAAAGTAAACCGTTTCTGTACTCAGTGCGGAAATTCGCTCAAGCCTGACGCGCGTTTCTGCACAAACTGCGGAAAGCGCATTTGATAAGTAATTTTAATATTATTTGCAACTCTGCCGCGGCATGGTAAAAATGTGCGCGGCAGAGTTCATTTTTCGCTATAAGAGGTGTTTGGTTTGAGAACATATATAAAAATAATTAAAATGCTGAAAAAATATTATATACATTTAGCAATAGCTTTGCTCGGAATGTGTGTAATGTCGGGAGCGCAGCTTTGTTCGCCTGTCATAATACGCAATCTTATAACTCTTGTACAGGAGCAAAGTCCCGATTTAAAAAGTGAAGCTGTAAGACTTGGAATGACTTTGCTTGTAATATATGTATTTCAGGCGCTTGGTCAATTCTGTAAAACATATTTCGCCCATTACGCCGCATGGAACTTTATAGACGATTTCCGTCAGAAAATCTACAGACATATACAGGGTATGTCAATGGGATTTTTCCATGACAAGCAGACGGGACAGCTGATGTCGAGAATAACAAGCGACACAAGCAATCTGGAGCCGCTTATCGCGCACGCGATGCCGGATTTAATAATCAACGGTGTTCTCTTTTTTGGAAGTGCAGTAATACTTTTTTTCATAAATGTAAAGCTTGCATTGTACACAATGATAACGATTCCGTTTACAATGGTGTGTGTATACATTTACTCAAAAAAAGTGCGCCCGATGTTTAAAAGATCACATGAAAAAATGGGAGATTTGAATGCTGAGCTTCAGGACAACCTTTCCGGAATAAAAGAAATTCAGGTTTTTAACAAGCAGGAGGACGCCGCGGAAAAAGTAAGGGAGTACAGCAACGGACATAAAAAATACATAATGGAAGCTTTGAAACGCGGTGCCATATGTCATCCGATAATACTTTTCACAAACAACATCGGTATGGTAATTGTTATCATCGTGGGAGGATTTTTAGCCGCGGCAAATGAGATTTCGGCAGCTGATATTGTTGCGTTCAGCATGTACGTGTCATATTTCTATCAGCCGATACTGAGCCTTGCGCAGATAAGCGAGCAGGCAAATACCGCGGTTACTGCGGCGGAGCGTTCCTTTGAAATATTGGAACAGGAAAGTCCCGTAAAAGACGGAAATGAAATTCTTGATGTGAAAAATGTTAATGGATGCATTGAATTTAAAAATGTAAACTTTTCTTATAAGAAAGGGTTTCCTGTGCTGAACAATGTTTCGGTAAAGGTTGACGCGGGTAAAACACTTGCGCTGGTAGGGCCTACCGGAATAGGAAAAACAACATTTATAAATCTTTTAACGAGATTTTACGATGCTGAGAGCGGAGAAATCTTGATTGACGGCGAAAATATAAAGAAATATACGCTTAATTCTCTGCATGATTCGATGAGTCTTGTGCTTCAGGATGTATTTCTTTTCCACGGAACAATA
>JAFTXL010000108.1 GCA_017464985.1 Clostridia bacterium
ATTGTTTTTTCCTATAAGAACTTCGTATCCATCGGAAGTCATTGCGGAAATCGGGCTGCTTTCTGCAATGCGGATGTTTTTTGCCTTGCCCGGTCTGACTTTTCTTTCTGCTCCGGCGTTTGCATATCCCTGTTCTGCAAGTTCTGAGCGTATATCGGCAATGTCCGCGTTTTCTGTACAGCTTTCTAAAAGTGTCTCAACACTTCGTAAATATTCAAGTTCTTCAAAACATTTCTCAAGTGACTGTTTTGCGTTTTCATATGCGCTTTTTTTCTTTCTGTATTTTTTAAAATATGACTGCGCGTTAAACGCGGGAGATTTGTGTTCATCGAGTTCAATTGTAATCATGTCAGCGTTTTCTGAATAATAGTTTATGACTTCAATGTTTTTTTCTCCACCTTTTAGAAGATACATATTAGATGTAAGCAGTTCGCCTTTTATACGCAAAAAATCATAATTTTCAGATTCATGCAGTGTTGTTTCGTGTATCTGTATTTTTTTCAGTGTTCTTGAAATTGCGCTTGATACGTATTTGTGCAATGAGGACTTTTTTTGTTTCTGACGTTCTGCGTTATCTTTAGCTGTAAAGTATTCATCCAGCATCAGATTTACCGAGCTGAAATATTGTACTTTTTTTTCTTTAAGAATTTCATCTACACAGTGAAACTCTGTGGGAATAAGAGTATTGCCCTCTGATTCTTTCAGAATAACGGCAGGTCTGTATATATGATTTGCTATGCTGCTGCAAACCGCATATAAAATGTTGCAAATAGAATCAATGTCAGCTTCGGAAAGCAGATGTACCGGAGAGGAAGGATTTATATCTGCTGATATGCTTATTTCTTTGCATAAAAGCGGACTGAAACCGCTGAAAGACGCAAGTATACATGAAGATATGCTGCCCGTAAATTCATTTGACTTCAGTTGCTGTATAAATTTATCTACTGAACTTTCTTTGTCAGGGGAGAGTTTATTCTGCTGCGGAGGAAGAATATAAGGACGTGCCGGAAGAAGCTCCCTTAAACTGTTTACGGAGCTGTCAATGTGTCTTATTGAATCGTAAATTATGCCTGTGGGTCCGACAAGCATTATATTGCTGTGGCGTCCCATAATCTCGATAATAAGTGTCTTTGTCACCGGGTCTCCGAGTTCGCTGAACGTATCTATTTTTATACTGATTATACGGTCATATCCTGCCTGTGATATTTCCGCAATGCGGCCTCCTTGGATATGCTTTCTCAAAACCATACAGAAAGGTGGTGCTGACATCGGGTTTTCTTTTTTTTGATTTGTAAGATGAATACGCGGATTGTTCGGACTGGCGCTGAGCAGCAGTCTGTATTTTTCATGCATTAAATGACAGAGAAGAACTAGCTCATCCTGCTCTGTCTGATATATCTTTTCTATTCTGCCTCCTGTGAGAAGTCCTGAGAGCTCCCACACAACGCCTGAGGCGACTATTCCGTCGTATGGCATATTACATTCCCCGTTTCGTAAATTTCGTATCTAATAATACTCTTTATCCGTACATATTATCAATAGTTTGTTTCTGATTTTTAATATTTAAAGTTCTTATTTTATGTTGCGGTAAACGTTTTTTATTGTTACAATTAGATGGACGTTTGTTCATTGGAATGTACAGAATATAACAGAGGTATTTTGATATGAAATTGTTCAGTTCGGATAGATATACAAAGCCCGGCAAGGGCATAGAAAAGGATGCGAAGCAAAAGAGACCTATTTTCCGTTTCTTTGAAATATTATGGCAGAAAAAATATAAGCTGATAGGATTGAATCTTATTTACGTGTTGTTTAATCTTATATCGGTTGCGGTTGTATTTTTTGTATTTTCAGGCGCGGTCGGTTTGTACGGAATGTTTGCCGGAGGTACGGAATGGATAAGTGATTTTTACAGTTCAGCATCGGCAAGTCTGTATTACAGATTTCTCGTTTTGTTTATTATAATACTTACGTCGGTACCCGTATTTGCCGTAGGCCCTTTTCAGGCAGGATTCACGTATATATTGAAATCTTTTGTGAAAGAAGAGCCATGTTTTTTATGGCATGATTTTATTGCGAAATCACGCGCAAACAGAAAACTTGGAATCCAGGTCGGTCTTATAAACGGTCTTATCGGTGCGTTCTTAATAATCAATGCATCGGCATATCTTGTAATAAGTGATCCTAACGGCGCATATGCGGGAGCTATTCCGTTTTTTATAGAATTTTTGGTGGCGCTCGTTATTATAGCGTGCATGGTGCTTCTTATTATGATGAATCTGTATATTTATCATATTATGGTTACTTTCCGTGTAACGCTGAAGCAGCTTTATAAGAACGCATTTATACTAGTACTTGTAAAGTGGCTTCCGAATGTAGGAATTTTGCTGCTTGAAACAGTTCTTGCGGCTATTCCGCCGTTTTTAATCATGTCGGGGTATTTCACATATATAGTGCCGCTGCTTTTGTATGTGTTTATAACGCCTGCATTGTTTGGTTTTATAAACAATTTCTACGTATATCCGACCATAAAGAAATATATGATAGATAATCCGAAGGCCGACAAATCAGGTTCGTCAGGTGAAGCGGATAATGAAAGTAAAGAAGAAGCCGCTGCGGTATCGGGCGGAAAATTTGAAAACGGTATGTGGATAGAAGAATAAATTTAATGTGATGTGTAAATGATAGAAGAGATGCAGAAAGTTAAGGAGATAAGATATGTCAAAAGATAATTTATACATAAAAAGAAATAAAGGTTTAGGCGGTAAATCAAAGACTATAATTTTAGTTTCAATATTGATTCTTTCAATTGCATTAGTTGTTTTTTTGGGAATACTTGTTTTCGGGTCAGGCGATGACGGTGAGGGAAAGACAATAGGCAAGCTGTTCTCATCTGACAAAAACGGTACTTCTTCAAACGAAAAAGGTAATAACGGCAACTCAACCGAGGAACCTGAAGCAACTCAGGAGCCGTATGCACCAATAGTTGAGGATGCGGTGACAGTCGGGACACGTTTTAATCCTCCTGAAGGATACGAGCGTGTTGAGCTTGAAGAAGGCAGCTTCGGTGAATACCTCAGAAACTATGCACTTAAACCATACGGAACTGTAGCGTTCCTTTACGATGACAGTACGGGATCGTACATTGAAAATACAGAAGCATCTACAGTAGGCGTATTTCAGCAGCCGAATGCTTTGAACAGATGGCAGCAATGCGCCGACTCTATCGCAATGCTTTATGCAGAGTATCTGTATGAAAACCAG
>JAFTXL010000109.1 GCA_017464985.1 Clostridia bacterium
ACCTTATCATAATCAATATCATTTGTATACCGGTTATAATATCCGGCAATCGAATCATACATTATTGCTATACTGCAGACACATATTAAGATACATTTTCCGTTGTGTCTTTAACTTCTATACCGAGTGCCTCAAGCGCCGCATTAAGCTGCAAGTCTGCGCCCTCCGGAATAGCATCAGGATCCAAGGAAGAATACGCGTCTTCAAGCTCCACGATCTGTGTAGGAGTAATACCTACCTTATCTATACATTCGCCGGACGGCGTATAATATCTTGAAGTAGAAAGAACAATGCCGCTTCCATCTGCGCTGAATTCCTTATTCTGCTGACCAAGCGCTTTACCGTAAGACTTAACACCTATAATATCTCCTTTTTCAAAATCTCTGAAAGCTCCTGTAACAAGCTCCGCCGCACTTGCCGTATTCTGATTTATCAAAATAACCATCGGAACAGAAATACAGTCCGCGTCAGAATTCACCGTTTTTACAACGGTACCGCTTCTGTCTTTCGCAGTAGCAATTACACCCTCAGGAAGAATAATATCAGCAACCTTTGACGCTTCACTTTCATAACCGCCGGGATTGTTTCTCAAATCAAGAATGATTCCTTTGCATGAATTTCCAGAAACCGCAGTTTCTACAGCACTTCTGAATTCATCCGATGTACCTGAAATAAACTGTGTAATCTGTATATATTTAATACCGCCGTCAATATCTTTTGCGTAAACAGTCGGCTCTTTTACAGCGCTGACAGTAATCTTTCTTACAGTTGTTGTACCGTCCGCAAGCAGAAACTCTATTTCTAAAACAGTACCTTCTGTTTCAAAATAAGAAGAAAGCTCCGACATTGCCATTCCTACAACAGCAGTTCCGTTTACTTTTGTCATGATATCGCCAACCTTAACGCCGGCTTTTTCAGCAGGAGAATCAGCAGTCACCTCGGAAACATATTTTCCGTTCTCGTTATCCTCAATAACAATTCCCACACCGTTGTAAGTACCATCTATAAACGAAGTGTATTCCTCCATTGTATCAGGCAGATAATACTTGCTGTAATCGTCTTCAAGACTTTCAACCATACCATCAATAGCGCCTTCTATAAGAGTATTGATATCATATTCTTCATAATACTTTTCATCTATAAAATCAATTATCTCCTGAAACTTTGCTATCTTCGTCAAATCCGTTTCTTCGCTGTCAAAAGATACTTTTGTACTGGGATTTAAAAAGTATTGGCTCTCATAAAACTTACCTGCAAAAAAGAACGTACCGAAAACACAGACTACAACCAAAACTACAGCGCCTAAGAATAACGCCAGTGCATTTACACGGAGTTCGCCGCCGAATGTACGTTTTTTCTTCTCTTTTTTTTCTTTCTTTGCTCTTTTTTCTTTATTCTTTTTTACATAATCCGTTGATTCATCGGCATTTACAGAATCAGCATAATCTAAAAGAGGCTGTTCCTCTTCCGAAAGATCTTCTTTTGATATTTTGTTTTCCGACATATAAACCTCCGAAAAATAAACTAATATATATTAAACTTTTACATGACGCTTTACCGCAAGCGCACCTGCCGCAACACCTACGACAATTCCTGCAACGACAAACCAAAGCATAAAATTAAAGCCTAAATCCCCGAAAGCAATAAGCTTTATCGAATCACCAAGAACATTTTTATCAGTAAAATAATTGTAAACAAGCGAATACACACCTTTAAGTACACCGTAAGACAAAAGTCCTCCCGTAAGTCCTACGAAAAATCCTTCTATTATAAAAGGACCTACGATAAACACATCTGTCGCGCCGATATATTTCATAATCTCGATCTCCCTCTTACGCGCAAATACAGTGAGTTTTACAGTATTAAAAACAAGCAGAACAGATACACATCCCATCACAAGAATAGCAATCAAGCTGCATGTTCTGATAATAACCTTTACTGTCTGAAGTTTATTTACGATATCTAAAATATTTCTTACACTTTCAATTCCTTCGACATCTTCATACAGCTGTGCTTCAAATTCTTCTCCGTCAGACGCATTCTTCAGACTGATGTCAAGGCTCACAAACTTAAGTTCATCATTCGATTCATATCCTTGGAACAAATCGGCTTTGCCGTCCTCTTCAAATGTATCAAGTATTCCCTGCAGATTCTCTTCGGCAGAGATATATTCAACACTCTCAACCGTCGGATTCTGCAGAAGCTCATCTCTTACAGCAAGACAGGTCTCTTCATCTACATGCGACTTAAAATTAACACGTATCTGCGGTCTGTCGTTGTAATGGTCAATCACAGTCTGTACATTCTCCGCAACAGAAAGAAGAGTTCCGATAATCAAAAGGGATGCAAAAATAACAGAAACAGACGCGAAAATCATAAAAAGATTCTGAAAAATACTTTTCACACCCTGCTTGAGCATGTACAAAAACACTCTTATACGCGAAATCACATTACTCATCCGAATCACCTCCTGCATCCTGTTCACCATCATCACTGCCGTTTTCGGTCTGAACTCCGTGATCCAGCATTATCACACGCTTACCCATGCGTTCGGCAAGCTCTTTTTCATGAGTCGCAACAACGACTGTCGCGCCTTTTTTATTTATCTGATCAAGCAATCGCATTATCTCTATCGAATTTGCAGGATCAAGATTTCCCGTAGGCTCATCGGCAATTATGAGTCCCGGTACATTGACTATAGCACGGGCTATAGCAACTCTCTGCTGCTCTCCTCCCGATAAGCAATCAGGCATTTCATCTATTTTCTTTCTCAACCCGACAATACTCAGCACAAGTTTTACTCTTCTGGAAATCTCTCTGTATGCTTCACCTGTAATTTCCATAGCAAACGCTACATTTTCCGCAACCGATTTACTTTTTATAATTCTGAAATCCTGAAATACAACACCGATTTTACGTCTGTAATACGGTATCTTTCCGCCTTTCACGCGCGACAAATCCAAATCATCTACATAAATATTTCCGGACGTGGGTCTTTCTTCAAGCATTAAAAGCTTTATCAACGAAGATTTACCCGATCCGCTGTGACCCATAAGAAATACAAATTCACCGGGCTCAATAGTAAAATTTACATTATCAAGTGCTTTTACTTTATTTGAATATTCTTTAACCACATTTTCAAAAACTATCTTCGGACCTTTATACTCGCCTTTTGCCATCTCTACCTCCGGAAAACTATTTTCTTATCATATGTAAATCAGTTTCTAACGCGCATCTATACAAATTCTGCTTCAACTCTGTCAGGGAACATCTTCATATAATATTGCATAATCAAAAGAGCTATTCCTATAAGCATTCCGTCCTCAAATCCTGTACAGTCACGGTTTGTCATTTTATTAAATTTATCTATTCTGTAAATCAGAGTATTTCTGTGTACATACAACGCTCTTGATGTCTCACTTATATTCTGATTATTCCCTAAAAACAGCTTTATTGTAGTAAGCAGCTCGTCTCTTGTATTATTTTTCAACTTATTAAAGCGTTCCTTCAAAAATTCAGTGCCGAGAACTTCTTTCATGTACGTCATGCAGCTGTCAGCACTGAGTCCGTATATAAGTCTGTATACACCCAGTCTGTCATAAATAAAGCATTTTTCCTGCAGTTCGAAAACGTTTCCTACAAGCTCTGCTCTCTCCGCAGTTTTATATGCCAAAGGAAGATTTCTTATACTATCAACAACCGTACCTACAGCAACTCCTACGTTCATCATTATCTCCGAACGCACCGTATCTTTAACAAGAATAGCCTGACTTACAACATCATCAAACGAAAACCCCTCATGGAGAGGACACACTACCGCCGTCTTTCCCACTTCTACGGGAACAACATAAAAGCCCTGGCGCGAAGGAAAAATCCCTTCCAACAAAGCAACGCCTGCCTCTGTATCATTGCTTATAATGTTCTTCTTTTTTTCGTTTACTATCACAATCACAGCATATCCTGTAAGAGCATTTCTCACACTGCTGTAATAACTCATATCAACAGCGCTTACAGAATCAGTACCGCCTATCATCAAACTCCTGAAAAATTCAAGCGCTTTTCTCCTGTCAGAATCCTCTTTATTATCATAAGCGCACACAATAAGCTCAAGCAATTTTCTCGGCTCCGACTCACTCTTTCCTATGAAGAACCAAAAAATTTCTTCATCATTTATAGCATATCTGAGAAAACTGTATCTGGTGCCCCGTACAAAATCCTCTGCAATCATGCCGTCTGCGGAATCTGACCCCGGGATTTCGATAGATGAACCCTCCGGAATATCTTCCGTTCCGCTGAAAAGCACAGTGCCGTCATCATCGGCAACACCAAACACATCGCCTATAATTTCGGCAAGTTTTTCAAGCTGCTGTCTTCCTGCTTTGCTGACCAACACATATCACACCTTTCAAACGACCTTAAATACAATATAATCAAATTCATTATACCTATGATTATATCATATTTCAAGGCTTAGACATATCATCAATAGAACGTCCGTCTTCATGTAAAATGGGCGTCCATTTAATATTCCAGAATATTGCAATAAGGTATACATATGTTCCTATAAGCGTGTACCAAGGATACAAAAATACGTATAATACAGTTTTCGGCAAACTGCATCTCACGTGCTTATATTCTCTTATAACCGTCATTGCCCCTGAAAGAAGCGCATAAAAATACGCTGACACCAACGCAATGCCTATATTGGTAAAAATATTTCCCACATCAATCTTTTGTCCCTCAATAATTGATGAAACAAAGCTCATCACAGGGTAGACAAGTCCCAATACCCATGTAAATATTCCGTAAGGAAAATAATGAAAAAATAAATCGTAGTTTGTAAAATGATGAACCTTGAACATCGCTTTAAACGCAACATTTCCGTGTTTTACAAAATTCACTATACGTCCCCGCGCCCATCTTACACGCTGTCTTATCACCGTCTTAAAATCAGTGGGTTGTTCGTCAAAGAACTCAGCTGCTTCACAAAAAGCTACAAAATCACCGTTCGACGAAGCCATAAGGCTGAATTCATCATCTTCAGTAAGATTTGTATAGTGCCATCCTTTTTCCGTAATGAGTTTTGAGCTAAAAAGATAGCCCGTACCTGTCAGATGAGTGCCCACATTAAGACGGGCTCTCGGACGGTGTTTTGAAACAGTATTATGATAAAAATGTATTCCGTACGCAGCTGATATAAAGTTTGTATCAAAGTTTTTTGAATTTCTGTACGATGTGACAATTTTTGCTCCTGTCGCAAAAGCTTTATTCATCTCATATGTAAAATCGGGCGCAAGAAGATTATCAGCATCAAACACAAAATAACCGTCAACACTCTCTATTCCGTACTCTTTTTCTATCTTTTCAAATAAAAATTCGAGAGCATAACCTTTCCGCGCGTGATCATGATCAAACCGTTCATAAACTATTGCCCCTTTTTCCCTGCATATTTCAGCAGTCCTGTCTGTACAGTTATCCGCAACTACAAATATTTTCATTAAACTGTGATCATAATCCTGTCCGTTTATGCTGTCTATCAGCTTTCCTATTACTTTTTCTTCATTTCTCGCGCTTATGACATACGCATAATTATACTTTTTGTCTGTTTCCTTATACTTTTTGCTTTTGCAAAAAAAACCTATAATCAAATACACAACTTTGTACGCATTGCATATACTAAAAATGCTTAGTATTATAGTACAAACGGTATCTATCACATTTGCTCCGGAAAAATATGAAATTATAAAATCAAGAATAAAGTCCATCGCTCTTTACCGCAAAGCGGTATTCCTCTCTTTTGACATTCTTTAGAAAAAAAGGCTCCTCTTACAAAATGTAAGGGGAACCTTTTTTACTGTAATCTTATACAAGCAAATCAGCATATAGCCAACTGCTGCTCAAATACGAAGATAATTTAAAATTATTCAACGATCTTTGAAACAGTACCAGCACCTACTGTTCTACCACCCTCACGGATAGCAAAACGGAGACCTTCCTCCATAGCAATGTGAGTGATGAGCTGTACTTCCATAGTTACGTGGTCACCCGGCATAACCATCTCTGTTCCCTCAGGAAGAGTGATAACACCTGTAACGTCAGTTGTACGGAAATAGAACTGAGGTCTGTAGTTGCTGAAGAAAGGCTTATGACGGCCACCCTCTTCTTTAGTGAGGACGTAAACCTGACCGAAGAAGTGTGTATGTGACTGAATTGTACCGGGTTTTACGAGAACCTGACCACGCTCGATTTCATTTCTCTGAATACCTCTGAGAAGCGCACCGATGTTGTCACCTGCTTCAGCCTGATCGAGAAGCTTTCTGAACATCTCAACACCTGTGATAACAGTGCTCTTTGTTTCTTCCTTAAGACCAACGATTTCAGCAGCATCACCAACTTTGATGACACCTCTTTCAAGACGTCCTGTAGCAACAGTACCACGACCTGTGATTGTGAATACGTCCTCAACAGGCATAAGGAAAGGCTTATCTGTAGCTCTCTCAGGAGTAGCGATGTATGAGTCAACAGCTGCCATGAGTTCCTGAATACAAGCATACTCAGGAGCGTTAGGATCGTTAGAATCACACTCAAGAGCCTTAAGAGCAGAACCTCTGATGATCGGAATATCGTCACCCGGGAATTCGTACTGGCTGAGAAGCTCTCTGATTTCCATCTCTGAAAGATCGAGGAGTTCCTGATCTTCTTCAGCAAGCTGGTCGCACTTGTTCATGAATACTACGATGTAAGGAACGCCAACC
This sequence comes from Clostridia bacterium, assembly GCA_017464985.1. The sequence continues at coordinate 6,756 of JAFTXL010000109.1, forward strand.
TGACGAGCGAGAAGGATGTGCTCTCTTGTCTGAGCCTGCGGGCCATCAGGACCTGAAACCAAAAGGATAGCACCGTCCATCTGAGCTGCACCTGTGATCATGTTCTTAACATAGTCGGCATGTCCGGGGCAGTCAACGTGAGCGTAGTGTCTTGTCTCTGTCTGGTACTCAACGTGAGCAGTATTGATCGTGATACCTCTTGCTCTCTCCTCCGGAGCAGCGTCGATCTGATCATATGCCTTCAACTCAACTGTGTCATCGCCAAGGCTAAGAACCTTAGTAATAGCAGCTGTCAAAGTTGTTTTACCGTGGTCAACGTGACCGATGGTACCGATATTTACGTGGGGTTTTGTTCTTTCGAACTTGGATTTTGCCATTTAAAATGTCCTCCTTCTGTTTAAATAAAAGAATATTTTGGTAAATTTCAATATGCTATATAATACACATTTTTTACCTATATATCAAGTCCAATTTTGATTTACCGAACTTGAGCTTTATCTGCGGCGCACATTATGCGCCGCAGCAATTTAACTTATTACTTTTTATCAGCAATAACTTTTTCCTGTACGCTCTTCGGAACGTCCTCATAGTGGCTGGGCTCCATTGAGAATGAACCACGACCCTGTGTCATCGAACGGAGCTGTGTTGTATAACCGAACATCTCAGCAAGCGGAACAAATGAAGTTACCTGCTTAATTCCGGCAGCACCGTCATCAATGCTCTCAATACGACCTCTCTTTGCGTTGAGACTTCCTATTACATCACCGAGATTCGGCTCAGGAGCAGTTACAACAACCTTCATGATAGGTTCGAGCAATACGGGGCCTGCATTCTTAATAGCTTCTTTGATAGCCATAGAACCTGCAATCTTAAATGCCATTTCTGATGAGTCAACTTCGTGGTATGAACCGAATACGAGAGTAACTTTAAGGTCAACTACAGGGTATCCTGCGAGGATACCGCTCTGGAGAGCTTCCTGTATACCCTGGTCAACAGGTCCGATGTATTCCTTAGGAATAGCACCACCGACAATCTTGTTAACGAATTCGTAACCTTTACCTCTTTCAAGGGGCTCTACATCTATTACGCAGTGACCGAACTGACCACGACCACCGGACTGTCTTACGAACTTGCCTTCCTGCT
>JAFTXL010000110.1 GCA_017464985.1 Clostridia bacterium
CTGCCGTTGCGTTTCGTACTTCTAAGTTGCAGTTACTACTTCCAAATTCATAAAATTTCAGCTGTTGCATTTACTACTTCTTAAATATTGTTGAAGTTTTATCTAGTTTCTTTCATCATGGATTTAAGCACTCTGCTTTTAAATGATCCGGGTCAACAATGGTGACAAATTTTTGAAAGGAGCATACAACATGAATAATCATTTAACATTAGCAGAAAGAGAAACAATTCAGGATTTATTGAAAGAAGGATATTCCTTCGGTCAGATTGCAGCAGAAATAGGAAAATGCAAAACAACAGTATCACGGGAAATTAAAGCGTACAGAAATTATGTTAATTCAAAAACAGCAGTCACATTCATGCCTAAAAATGTATGTGTACACCGTTATGAATGTGACATAAAAAATGTATGCAAAAGCTCCGAATGTTTTTACAAAGCAAAAAAATGTAAAATCTGCGGAAAATGCAATGAAAAATGTGATAAATGCAAAGAAGATATCTGCCCAAAACATGACAAACCGCCCTATGTGTGCAACGGCTGTGACAAAAAAGTCAGATGTCAGCTCAGCAAATACATATACAACGCAAGAAAAGCGCATGATATGTATTTGGAAAAACTCAGCATATCAAGAAGCGGAATAACATTAAGTGAAGAAGAAATCAGACGGCTTGACATGATAATCACACCCAAAATCAGAAACGGTCAATCCGTTAGAAATATTTGTATACATAACAAAGATGACATAATGCTGTCAGACAAAACCGTATACAAATATATACATGAACGGATTTTTGAAATTGATGATTTTGATTTGAGAAGAAAATTATCACGCAAAGTGAGAAAAAAACAGGCCGGACCTCAATGCAAAATTGATAAAAATGCAGAGAAGGCAGGACTTATGACGATTTTCTTAAGTTCATGGCAGAAAATCCTGACACACCTGTGGTCGAAATGGATACTGTCGAAGGAAACAAAGGCGGCAAAGTTCTATTGACACTATTATTCAGAAACTGCAATCTGCAGCTGTATTTTTTACGTGAAGCAAATACATCAGGTTCTGTCACAAAGATATTCAATTCTCTAAGACAAAAACTGACGGCAGAAGAATTTAACATACTTTTTCCTGTAATATTAACGGACAGAGGACCTGAGTTTTCAAACCCATCCGCAATAGAAATTGACCCGTTCACAGGAATAAAACAGACCAATATATTCTACTGCGATTCCAGGTGTTCCGAACAAAAAGCTCAATGCGAACGAAACCACGAATTTGTCAGATATTATTTTGAAAAAGGAAAATCATTTAATATTCTTGACGAAGAAAAAACAATTCTTATGACAAACCATATCAATTCCTACGGAAGAAAGATTTTAAACGATAAAACACCGTTAGAAATATTCATCGGCATATATGGAAAAGAGATAGCCCGAAAGCTATCTCTCCAAGAAATACCTGCCGATGCCATCATTCTAAACACCGGCTTATTTAAATAAAACAGAAAAAGCAGAGTGCCGAAAAACTAAATACACAAACAAAACAGGTGTTGCATTTCGATCTATCTCAAAATGAAAAAAATGCACCACTTACGGTTGTCATGCCTTTTTTATCTGTTTTGATTAAAGATTATCAAAAAAACAGCAAAATGCAATACTAAATTTATCTTTTTTTGAAAATATCTGTTGCATTTTGCACTTCCATGTTGCATTTACTTCTTCCATGTTGCGTTTCGCTTTTCGGTGTTGCATTTCGGATTTCAATTAAGCCAAAATTGATTTTCGGAATATGGTATGCTATATTGTCTGCGTAAGAATTTTATTTATACAAAAAAATTTCTGTAAGGAGTGTCCCGATTGAGATACAAGGATTTGATAAAAAATGAAGAGATACGCACATATATTATAAAAGCGGACGAGTCCCTTGCTGCACTTGGATTTACAGAGCACAGTTTTGCGCATGTATATAAAGTGGCGGAAACATCGGGATGGATATTAGAAACACTTGGATACAGCGAACATGACGTGGAAATTGCGAAAATTGCATCGTATCTGCATGATATAGGAAATCTTGTAAACCGCGTTGACCATTCGCAAAGCGGAGCGATAATTGCGTTCCGTTTTCTTTCGCATACGGATATGCCTGCGGAAGATATTGCAACCATTGTAACTGCAATAGGCAACCATGACGAGGGTACAGGTATTCCTGTAAATGCGGTTGCGGCGGCAATTATTCTGGCGGATAAATCAGATGTAAGACGAAGCCGGGTAAGAAATCAGGATATTGCTAAATTTGATATACACGACCGTGTTAATTATTCGGTTATATACTCAGAACTGAAGATAAACGAAGAAAAAACGGCGATTACTCTTTCTTTGGAGATAGATACTGAATTCGGCTCAATAATGGATTACTTTGAAATATTTTTGGTTCGTATGGCAATGTGCAAAAGAGCCGCAGAGGCATTAAATCTGAAATTTAAGCTTGTAATAAACGGAGACAGAATGGGATAAAATGGCATACGGCGATAATAAAAATCAGACAGAAACAAAATACGGCAGCTGTGAAAACTGTACCTATTATATATATGACGAAGAATATGAAGACTATATGTGCTATGTAAATATGGACGAAGATGAGATTTGCCAATTTATGTATCATTCCGCGCGCGGATGCCCTTATTTTAGACTGTACGATGAGTATGGCACCGTCAGAAAGCAGAATTAGTCGAGGGAGGATATCACTGTGAAAAAGAAAATTATAATATCAATCTGTTTAATCGCTGCGTTGGTGTCGGTGCTTTGCTCGTGCACGTTGCCGGAAAGTCTTACAAATTATAATTACAGTACGCCGAGGCCGACGGCCACGACACCGCCGAATATAGAAATTGAAGAGCTGGAGATGGTTTCTGTAATACGCGGCAATTATATTTCCGAGGAAATAGTTGAGGGATTTAGCTGTACAGTATATGAAAACGGAGTTCAGATTGACGGTATTACAGAGGAAAATACAAGCACTGCGGTTGTAATTCCGGAAAAGCTTTTAGGGTACACGGTTATCGGTATCGGCAAGGAGGCTTTTTATAATAATACCGCATTGCAAACGGTTGAGCTTCCTTTGTCTTTGAAATATATAGATACAGCGGCTTTTTGTTATTGTACAAATCTGGAAATAAATACTTTGCCTGATGGTTTGGTTTATGTAGGAAGCCGTGCTTTTAACTTCTGTGAAAGCATAGTTGAAATGGACTTTCCGGATGGTGTTACGTACATAGGAGAACATGTGCTTTCGTCAACCAATGTCGCAAATATTGATATACCTTTGAGTATGGATTATGTTCCGGTCGGTTTGTATTATAATACAAAAATTTCAGATGTTAAAATTCCGGAGCACGTTACAAGAATAGATGCGAGCGCATTTGCGAACTGTTCTCTTGTGGAAAAACTTGTTATTACATCCAATGTGATTGAAATGAATGACAGAGCATTTGCCTATAATCATAATTTAACGACAATAGTAATAGAAGAAGGACTTACAGCGCTTTCATACGGTGTGTTTGCGGGATGTTTAAAACTTGAGAGCATTACAATTCCGGAGAGCGTTGTGTCTGTAGGTAATGGTTCTTTTCTTGAGTGCGATGATGAGTTTGTAATTATAGGAAAAGAAGGTTCAAGAGCAGAAGAGTTTGCTTTAGAACAGAAATATGAATTTATTGTTATGGAATAACATTTGTTAGTTTTTTGTGATATAATTGCAAACCGTAATTATATATATGGAAAGGTTTAATAAAATGCTGCAACTTAAAAATATATTAAAAGATTATTCTTCGGGTGACAGCCTTGTACATGCGCTTAAGGGCGTGAGCATCGAGTTCAGAAAATCTGAGTTTGTTGCAATACTCGGTCAGTCCGGATGCGGAAAGACAACGATGCTTAATATTATCGGCGGTCTTGACAGATATACAGACGGAGATTTAATTATAAATAAAAAGTCTACAAAAGAATACAAAGACGCTGATTGGGATACATACAGAAATCATTCTGTCGGTTTTATTTTTCAAAGCTACAATCTCATTCCTCACCAGTCTGTACTTGCAAATGTTGAGCTTGCACTCACATTATCGGGTGTGCCTAAGGCTGAAAGAAAAAGAAGGGCTGTTGAAGCTCTTGAGAAAGTCGGACTCGGCGACCAGATTCATAAAAAGCCTAACCAAATGTCTGGAGGTCAGATTCAGAGAGTTGCAATTGCGCGTGCTCTTGTAAATGATCCCGATATTCTTTTGGCGGACGAGCCTACCGGCGCACTTGACTCTGAGACAAGCATTCAGATTATGGATATTTTAAAGAGCATATCTGATGAAAAGCTTATTATCATGGTTACTCATAATCCGGAGCTTGCTGAGCAGTATGCGTCACGAACTGTGCGTTTGCTTGACGGAAATGTTGTAAGCGACTCAAATCCGTATGATTCGTCGGTTGAAGAGAAGCCGGAATCCGATGTTTCAGATGCATCCGATAACAAGAAAAAGATAAAGAAAGAAAAAAAGGTAAAAAAAGAGAAAAAGCCGTCCATGTCTTTCTTTACAGCGCTGTCTCTGTCTTTAAACAACCTTATGACTAAAAAAGGCAGAACATTTCTTACTTCATTTGCGGGAAGTATAGGAATTATCGGTATTGCGCTTATTCTTGCTCTTTCAACCGGTATACAGACATATATAAACGATGTGCAGGAGGAAACACTTTCTTCTTATCCTATATCAATTTACACTCATGAGACAGATCTTTCCGGGCTTCTGACAAGTTTTGCGGACAGTGATAGCGCAAATGCTCATGAAAAAGATGCTGTGTACTCAAATACTATGGTGTACCAGTTTATGAATGCTCTTAATGAGGAAACCACGGAAAATAATCTTAAAGATTTTAAAGTGTTTCTTGATAAAGAGATGGAAAAAAGCATAAGCACGACAGAGCTTTACGATTACGCTAAAGCAATAGAATATTCATATGATGTTCCGATAAATGCGTATACAACTGACAGCAGCGGAAAATACGTTAAAGCGGATTTTATGGGAATGTTTGAAGAAATGGTATCGGTCATGACTCAGTCAGCAGATTCGGCGGAGTCAGCAGGTACGGCGTCATCCATGACATCGCTCATGGGAAGTTCCTCATCATCTACAATGAAAATTTGGTCTGAAATACTTCCCGGTGAAAACGGAGATCTTGTAAGTGATATGATTTCCGACCAGTATGATTTGGTATACGGTTCATGGCCGACTTCTGCAAACGAAGTAGTTCTTATCCTTACTCAGAACAATGAAGTGTCTGATTTTACGCTGTATTCTTTGGGATTAAAAGATATGGCAGACATGATGGCAATAATGGAAAGTGCCTCAAAGGGTGAGCAGGTTAATACGGAAATTGAAAGCTGGAGCTATAAGGAGATATGTGATATCCGTTTCAAACTTATCACGAATAGCGATTATTACTCTGATACAGATAAAGACGGCGTATGGACGGAATATGACGAAGAAACTCTTCAGAATGTTATTATAAAGAACAGTCCTATGGAGCTGAAAATCTCAGGTATAATACGTCCGAAAGAAGATGCTAATTTTGCGATTATGACAGGTTCGCTTGGCTATACCCGTGAACTTACAGAGTATATAATAGATAAAACAAACAGTAGTGACATCGTAAAAGCTCAGCAGGATTCCGCAAATGAAAACTTTGATGTATTTACAGGAAATCCGTTCTACATTTCAAAGGATATGACTGATGCGGAAAAGGTTGAGGAATTTAAAGCATATTGTGCTTCACTCAGCAGTGATGCTAAAAAAACATTGTACGGTGAGATGATTTCTGCTCTGACTGATGAAGAACTTGAAGCAGCGGTAAATGCGGAGATGTCAAAGTACACAACACGTGAGGAAAAAGAAGCAGCGCTTATACAGGGTTATGTTGCTGCTACAGGAATGGATGCCGAAGTTATAAGCGGTATGATAGATTTTTCTTCGTATGACGATGCCCAGATTGATTCTACATTGCGTGAAGCTATTGTAATGATAATTGAATCGCAAACAAACGGCGATGCTATTATAGAGGAAATTATAACTACTCCGAGTCAGGAGGAGATTGACGCAGTTATAGCTGAGCAGATTGAAGCCGTCAGACAGATGGGAAATTTGCCGGATAATACACCGGAAGATGTATTGACTTTGACATGGATTGCTTATTCGTACAGTCAGGCGGTCGGACTCCCTTCTGATGTACTGTATGAATATCTTGCGACTCTTTCTGCTGAGGAGATAGATACGATTGCGAATAAAATTGCTGCCGAATATTATGATGCTGCAGGCTTGTACGAGGAAACTGCGGAAAGTAAAATAAATGCTTCTTTTGAAGAATATATCAGCTCGCTCACTGAGCAGGAACTTGAGGAGGCTTACGATAATTATATCGGAATGTCGGAGTCTACTTTAGAGGATAATCTTGTAAAGCTCGGTGTTGCGGATGTATCAAATCCGTCTGCTATAAATATATATGCAGCGACATTTGAGGCAAAAGACCAGATTGCGGATATTATTGACGGATATAATAAAGGAACAACAGAAGAGAATGAAATAAAGTATACCGACTATGTTGCAATACTTATGTCGTCGATATCAACTGTTATAAATGCTATCTCTTATGTACTCATCGCATTTGTATCTATTTCACTTGTTGTATCATCTATAATGATAGGCATCATAACTTATATTTCTGTTCTTGAAAGAACAAAAGAAATCGGTATTCTGAGGTCTATCGGCGCATCTAAAAAAGATGTCTCCCGTGTGTTCAATGCTGAAACTGTTATCGAGGGATTTGCGTCCGGTATGATAGGAATAATTTTCACACTGCTTTTATGTATACCGATAAATATTATAATACAGGCACTTACCAATATTGATAATATAAAGGCTCATCTTCCTGTAGCTGGAGCGGTTGCGCTTGTTATTATCAGTATGGTTCTTACTGTGGTCGCAGGTCTTTTCCCGGCAAAAGTTGCTGCAAAGAAAGATCCGGTGGAAGCTCTCAGAAGCGAGTAATCAGAATAAAAGAAAATTTGAAAATCAGATTAATGAGACGCATCAAAACAGAGAAATGTTTTGATGCGTCTCATTTTGCACTACTGTCCTGATATATTCGCTTCTTGAATCAGGGCATATTTTTATTTTTGCCGCATATTATTTTCAATGAAACAGATATTTGAGGAGCGGCATTGTGAAAGATTATATTGAGGACAGAGTTATTACAGTGGCACAGTATATTGCCGAGAACAAGTGTACGGTAAGAGCTGCTGCAAAGAAATTTGACACAAGCAAATCGACTGTACATAAAGATATGATTGACAGGCTTCCGCTGCTTAACGCAGCGCTTGCAGCCGATGTAAAAAGTGTACTTGCAGAAAACAAAGCAGAAAGACATATCAGGGGAGGACTTGCGACTAAAGCAAAATACGAAGCAGAAAAAAGGCATGCTTAAACAGGGCTGTTGAATTTACATACAATAAGCGAAAGCGCGGCGGGCGTATTTAGATTCCCGCCGCGCTTTCGCTATGCATTTTGTATGGCGAATATGCAATATTTTAATTGCCATATGTCAATTTTTAACGTATAGTTACTTCTGTAAAACAACTATATGCTAAAAATCGGGAGGATGGCGTATTGCCGTGCAGAGAAAATGAAGAAAAGAACAATATTATTGATATTTTGTTTGGTTGTATTGTGTACTGTGCTCAGCTCATGTACCGTGGTAAAATTTAAAAGTGTAGACGGTTCTGATGCGGAAAAACAGTCGGGAAACATGACGGAACCGCCGGCAGGGGAATCTGCAACGGCATCTCCTAAGCCTGCAGAGGAGACGTCTTCCGGTCTTACATGGGAAATAAATGAATTTACGGATGATGTTCCTGCTGTTGATTTCGGAACGATAGCATTGATAACACCGTCTGAGAGTATGTATTTTGTTTTGATTGAAAACGTCGAGGAAAGTGATGTGGAAAATTACGGGAATCTTATTGTGTCATCCGGATTCAGTAAAGTTGAGCTTCCCGAGAGCGAAGCTGCCGGAAGTTCTTTTGTAAAAGATGGAAAAACGGTTTCGCTAGATTATTCTGCAGGCACCATGACGGTATTGGTTCAGAAGTAATATTTAATGGTGAAACGGAAATATTTGTGATATAATTGCACGTGTAATCAGTCGGTAGTTTCAATATGTTGTATCGACGGCGGGAGGCGTAATTTTGAATACAGTAATCTTAATTCCTGCATATAAACCTGATGAGAGATTTGTGGAGTTTGTTAAAACCTTAAAGAATAAAGGATTGCCTGTGCTTTGTGTAGATGACGGAAGCGGAGATGAATTCTGCCATTTGTTTGATGAGGCTAAAGAGCTTGGTGCGGAAATAATTCGCCATGAAGTCAATATGGGCAAGGGAAAAGCTTTGAGGACAGGCTTCGAGGCTATACAGTCTGTTTTCCCGGAGGCAGAGGGTGTTGTTACTGCCGATTGTGACGGTCAGCATACTCCTGAGGATCTGATGAAAGTTATTGACTCTATGCATGAAAATCCGAAAGCTATAATTATCGGCGGTAGATTTTCCGGAAAAGACGATGAAATTCCGACAAGATCCAAGATAGGAAATACCATAACAAGATGGGCATTCAGAATCGCAACAGGTTTGAATATCAGAGATACTCAGACAGGGCTGCGCGGAATACCGGCATATCTGTTTTCGAAGATGGCGGAGCTTGAGGGAGACAGATATGAATATGAAATGAATATGCTTCTGTATCTTAAGGAATGGTCTATTCCGTATGTAGAAATTCCGATAGCTACAGTGTATTTTGATAATAATAAAGGATCACACTATAACACATTTAAAGATTCATGGCGCATATTCAAGCAGCTTATAAAATACTGTGCAGCATCTATTTTCTGTCTTGTGCTTGATTACGCTGCATTTATTATATTGGGAGCATTTGTATTTAAAGGCGGATTTGACTTGTCTGCGGTGCTTACAGATATTTTGCCTGAAAACTGTGCGTTTCTTGTTAAGAATCTGAGCTTAGCATATTTGTGCGCAAGAGTTATAAGTGCGATTGCAAATTATATTATAAACAGCAGACTGATATTCAAATCAAAGGGAACCGGTACGGTTTTTAAATACTTTTTGCTGGCGGTTGTTGTGGCTTTTGTAGGATCATTCTTTACAGAATTGCTCATTAACATCGTTATTCCGAGTGTATTATGCAAAATAATAGTTGACTTACCGATGTTTTTCTCAAATTATTTTATTCAGCGTGAGTTTGTGTTTAAAAAGAAAATAGAAAAATAACAGCAAACCGCCGA
>JAFTXL010000111.1 GCA_017464985.1 Clostridia bacterium
ATTTTCCTTTCCTGATTGGTGTAATTTATTTTAAATACAACTATTATGCATCAGCACAATATAAAATTATACATTTGTATATGAACTGTTGTCAAACGAAACATCACGGCAAACATTTACTTATCACGCTTTCTTATTACAAACCAATATACCGCAAATCCTATGCCTCCGAGTATGAAAATCCCTGCTGCGATGCAGACAGCCATCAGAACTTTAGGAACACCGCTCTCTTCTTTCTGAACAGTAGAATTCTTCTTGCCACTCAAACTATCCTTTTCGCCCAAGCTGTCAGGCGTAGATTCATTTAAATCACCAGAGTTGTTTTTATCAAAATTTTCTGAAGAGTCCGTCGGTTTCGAAGTTTCAGCCGCACCGTCTGATGCATCAGAAACAGCATCAGTTTTTCCCGGAGTGCTGCCTGCATAATTGCTCACCGCAGCTGATGACGACGGATTTGCTGTTGATAAAGGCTTAGATGATCCTTGCTCCGCTGTACTTGACAAAGCTCCCGGTACATTCGTTACACTCTGTGAATCCGATGAATCTGGTGTATTTACTGTTGGAGAATAATTTGATGATACTTTTTTATTTGTCTGTGTGCTGCCATTTGAAGCAGTTGCTCCGCTTGCCGCCGTCGGTGTTTTTATTACCGTCGGTATTTTCATAGGAGACGAAGAAGCATCCGCTGTTGTTCCCGGAGCAGGTGCCGGATTTTCCGATGTCAATGTCAAACTTTTTATGTACATCGTATCACCGGCACTGCATGCATTGAAATAGTCAATACGTATCGCATTTATACTGCCCGACCAATTTTTAACATTTGAAAAATCTATTACAGCGGTATGGTATTTTCCGTCACGTATAAGAGCAGACATATCTGTAACATATCTAGAATCAGCGTTTGTTGCGTTTCCGACTTGGTAGAATATCTGTCCTGCCTTTGCGGCGGAACTGTTCGTTGTCGGAAGCATGTATTCTACTGTAAGATATTTATACTTATTAGCAGTAAGTTTGGGAGACGACAGCATATAATTTATACTCATATACGGATCGTTGCCGCTGACGGAAATAAGCTTTAAAGCACCATTCTGCGTATAATATTTAGTATCATTCACAGCACCGCTTACATAAGCAAGATTTGCTTCATTTTCAAAACTTATAGATGCGGCATTTGCCGTTTTATTACTGCCTGACGGCATGTCGCCCTGCGCATCTCGGTCGCTTCCGACAGAAAGAACAAGCATATTCAGAAGCTGCCTCGGCTCGCCGTTTGTATCTGACGGATTATTTACTATTTTATATTCCGTTTCATCGAGAATTATCATCGTGGACGAACCGCTGCCGTCAAGTAAAAACGCGTCCTTTAAATCCAAATCTTTCGCAAGTTCATCATAAAGCTGTGGGTCGATACCTCTTCTCATGCCTTCCGCAGCAGCACCCAACGTAAGCATGACAACATTGCCGGAATTTGTTATTCCCAAAACTGTAGCAGGATAATTTGACTCAAGACCTGCAGCAGGCGAAACAACTCCGTCTGCAGCAAACGGTATACGACCGGAAACAGCATCTGTGACCGTCTGCCACTGCGCTGTATGTTTTCCGGAAACATCACTTACAGAAACTTGTATATTTACCGTATCGCCTACCTTATAGCCCGAAACGGCATCTGTCCTTGTACCGCGTGCTGTAAGAATTATGTAATTTGAGTTTACATCCATTGTGGGGTTTGAAGAATCGTCAGGACCGTAAATTTCTACAACTTTGCCGCTGATATTAGTGCCATGCTTTATAACATAATCGTCAGTAGAAGTAATCTGTATTTTTACTTCATATGCATCGTCATTTGCGTAATTATTCAGGCATCCTTTATCTGTGTACATTACAAGAGAATTATTTGCGGGAAGACGGTTTATTCCGTCAGCTTCTGCCGTAATATTTCTTGTTGTGTTTCTAACAGTTACAAAAGCATTCGGATTAGACATTATCGGCACATAGTCACTTGTTATACCGAAAGTCAGCATATCAGAATACCCTAAAGTCACTTTTCCGTTACTTGCAGTAAAGCTCTCCTGAGGCATTCTGTCGGATGTATAAATTTCACCTCCTGACATGGTAAAACCAAGCGCAAAGGCAAGACCATTGCTGTTTCTAAGCAAAAGCTCGTCATTATTAGAAGCCTCCGTAGCGCTTCCCGTATGCATCCACCACATATCGGCATTAACCGCCGCTATCGGAATTTTGTCCGAAAGTCCGGAAAAATTACTTACAATATCAAGACCGTATTTCCATGCATGCGTTGAGCGAGCACCGCCGTACACGTTATCCAAATAAAGATTTGTCTCTGACATATCTACTTCAACAACATTAAACTCAATACCTGATGTTCCTCCATATACGGAATTTGCCTCGGCAGTTCTTCGAGTATATTTTACTCCGTCAGATAAAGTCAGAGAACTTTTTAAATCGGTTCCGGTTATCACGGCAGCAGAAGGCGTTGCAGCACTCACATCAACAGAATATGTCACAAGCAACACAAACATCGACATCGTTATTAAAGCTGAAAAAAATCTTTTTAATCTCCCCATCACATTTATCCATCCGTTTTGTCGGTATATTTTTGATAAAGAAGTGCTGCTTTTCACGAAACTTCACGTAAAAAAACAGCACCCTTTTAATCATGTTCGTTTAATCCTACTTTTATTTTTTCTTTCTTAATACGAACCAATAAAGAGCAAATCCACCGCCGCCGAGCACAGCTGCTCCGGCAACCACAATCAAGACAATTACAACAGGAGAAATACCGTCTTCTTCCTCGACAACAGGTGAATCAATACTTCCCTTTTTTTTGTTTTCAGAAGAGCTGTCATTCTCATTGTCAGTTTCACCGACCGAAGCCTCATTCTCCGGTGTTGTCGTTACATCGGTATCCTCCGTAGATTTATACGTTGCGTCAGCTGAAGCAGTTGCTTTATTTTTAGCTGTACCGGTAGCCTTAGCAGTTCCCGATGCCGTAGCCGATGAATCAGCTGTTGCAGATGATTCCGCAGTTCCGGATGCCGTATTTTTCGCTGTCGCAGATGTCTTTGCCGATGATGTAGAACCGCTATCGACATTTGACGCCGAAGAGTTTGTACCTGCAGTCGTTGTTGATGAAGAGTTCGTTTTTCCGGGAGCATTTGTTGATGCAGCCGGCGACTTTGTCGTTGACGAGTTTGCACTTGTCACCGGATTTGTCGCAGAAGGTGTCTTTGTCGCAGGCGACGATGTCGAAGATGAAGACGATGTCGAAGATGAAGATGATGTCGAAGATGAAGATGAAGATGAAGATGGAGCCGTTGTTGTAAATTCAAGACTCTTTATGTATATTACATCTCCCGCACTGCATGAATTGAAATAATCAAGACGCAGCGCGTTTATATTGCTGCTCCATCCCTTTGCACTTGTAAAGTTTACAGTAACCGTATGCCATTGACCGTCACGTTTCAATCCCGAAATACCGGTTGTATAAGAAGAATTTGCCTCTTTCACAGTTCCTGTCTGCTGGAAAATCGTACCGGAATAAGAGCTCGACTTATTTGTAGTCGGAATCATATATTCTATAGTAAGGTATTTATAAGTACCTGCAGATACTCTCGGAGA
>JAFTXL010000008.1 GCA_017464985.1 Clostridia bacterium
AGATCCATAGTAATTTGTTATTATAATCAGGTTGCAGAAGAACAAGTATCAGATGCGTTATATGTCATTGACCTGATAAATAAAATGGATAATTTTGATGACGTAAAAGAATATGTTGAAAATTCAGATGAAATAGAAAACTATAATATTGATGAAGTTAATGAAAGTATTACATATGTAACCAATATAGGTATAACAGGTTTTTGGTCTATTGAAAAAGAGGGATTTCAGGCTGCCGGCGTTAATTCAGTGCCGGTAGAAGAAGGTCCGAATTACAGTATTGCAAATGAAAAACTTAGTCAATTGCCAGAGCTTCCGTCAAATCGTGAAAATGATATTGTGGTAGTGCAACCTTTCAAAAGTTCCGGTCTTCCGGACACTTTCGAAAAGGCAGGAGAGATTCTTTCGACTGCCTTCGGCAGTGAAATGACTGTGTATAATGATGATGATGCGGATTTGGATGTTTTTAAGAACTTGGATGACTATGAAACAGTTTTGGTTTATGCCCATGGAGGATGGATATATAGTTTCGAAAATAGTTCGTTTACTACATATATAGCTACAGGTGTTGAACGTCCTGATGTGACAGAAGTTTCAGAGTTTTGGAAAGATTTTTCTGCAGGCAGAGTAGTGTTTGCAGGTGACAGAATATGTATCGGCTCAGGGTTTATTGATAAATACTATGATGTAACATTCGAAGATAGTTTTGTGTTTTTAGGCAGTTGTCATGGATTGCAGAGTGAAGACTTTTCTGATTCGTTAATTAATAAGGGTGTGAGTACTGTCGTAGGATACTCTAACACTGTTTCTATAGATTATTGTAATAATACTTTTTTTGAAACAGTTATAAACAGTATGCTTTTATCTCAGAACAAAATCTCTGAAGCTGTTGATTCAGCCAAGGCTGTTTACGGGGAACATGATACGTATGCAGAAGAGAAGCGTAATGTTATTTGCGAATTAAAAATTGATGGTGACCCTAATTACTCTTTCTATAAAGCAGCTCAGGCTGCAGGCGAAGATTCAGAAGTTAGTATTACAGTTCCTGAGGAATTGGTTGTAACCGTAGGAGAATTGAGTGTCATTGAACCTGAAATAACTCCTGCAAACATATCGGAATATATAATTAATTGGACATCTTCAGATACTTCTGTTGCTACAGTTTCGCCTACCGGTTCAGTCGGTCTTGTTACAGCAAATGCAAAGGGTACTGCTGCGATAACAGTAGAGTTTATCTGCGACGGAAAAACAATCACTAAACAAATTAACTTACGTGTTTCGTCAAAGGCTCGTGATACGATTCTGGTTTTGGATATATCCGGAAGCATGTACGGAACTCCGTTGAATGAGATGAAAGAGTCGGCTATCCAGTTCTGTAATGACTTGCTAAAAGATGAATACAATAACCGTGTAGGAATTGTATTTTATGACGATTCGGTTACAGGCATAGACCTAACAAATGATTTGGATATGCTTATTGAACGCTTGAACGGTATTTATGACGGCGGTATGACAAATATGGAAAGCGCGCTTTCTGCAGCAGATGAAATGATGCTCACACAGGGAAGATCAGATGCTATTAAAAATGTAATTATTATGGCTGATGGACTTCCTAACTACGGCAAAACAAGCAACAGCGGATCTATGCCTGATACAGGATATTACGGATATGATACAGATACCATGTATGCTAATGCAGTTATAGATACCGCACAGGATATGATGACAAGATACAATCTATACAGCTTGGGATTTTTCCATGATTTATACGGAAACAGTAAAGATTTTGCTGCAACGTTGATGCAGGAACTAACTAATAAGACTGACGGATATTACCAGGTAGATGAAGCAGAAAATTTACAGTTTGCTTTCGGCGATATTTCAGATGACATCAGCCAAGGCTCGAAGATTGTTATCAATATTGCATGTCCTGTTGACGTAGTCGTGACATATGGTGGTGAGAAACTGTCAAGCATAAGTACTGATTTCAGAGATTCTGCATCATTTGGTACATTGCAGTTATTGGGAGAAAATCAGGATATAAAGGTTGTTTCTCTTGATAGTGATAAAGAATATAAAGTCGAATTGGTTGGTACAGGTACCGGTACCATGGATTACTCTGTAAGTTATTTTGATGAAAATGAAAAACTTTCGGATTATAGAAATTTTGCCAATGTACCTATTACAAATAAGACAAAAATCAGTTCAGCTACTGATAATTCGAAAGCTATTACATTGGATATTGATGAAGATGGTGACGGAAGTGTAGATACCGTATGGACTGCGGAGCAAAGAGGTGAAGGTAAAATTACCTACACAAAAAATCCTGTACAGATAACGGAAGAGGAGGATTCATCTGACAATACTGTATTGATTGTTGTATTAGTAGTAATTTTTGCTTGTATATGTATCGGTGCAATTATAATAGTAATTATTTGTGTACATAACAAAAAAGAAAAAACTAACGAATACGATGATGAACTTGTAATTCCGTATACGCCTCCTGTTGTGGCTTTGAAAAAAGAGCCTTCTGAAACTGAAGTTATACATATAGCACCAACTAAGGAGATTACTAAAGATGTAATTGCTCACGGTGTAATCAGGGTACTCAGCGGACCTTTGAAGGATGCCGTAATTCCGATAAAAGACAATGAAACATTGTATCTTGGAAAAGATTCGAAAGTAGCAAATGTTGTATTTTCTAGAGAATACACAAAAGTGAGCCGTTTGCATTGTACAGTGACATACAACCATTCTCAAAACAGATACTTTATTACAGATTGTTCTAAAAACGGAACCTACTTATTTGGAACGCAGAGACTTGAAAAAGGAAAGAGAACTGCGGTTGTAGAAGGTACACGAATTACTCTTGCAAATGATGAGTGTGAAATAGTTATTGGTTGATCTCATAAGGAGGATATTAGTCGTGCTAAAAATCGGGATGCTAATTGATAACAGATATAAAATTCTGAGTATAATCGGTCGCGGTGGTACAAGCTGCGTGTTTCTCGCAGAGAATATA
>JAFTXL010000112.1 GCA_017464985.1 Clostridia bacterium
GCAGGTCTTTATGTTCCGGGAGGCACCGCAAGCTATCCGAGTACCGTTCTTATGAATGCCGTGCCGGCGAAAATCGCAGGCGTAAGCGAAATTGTAATCACTACGCCGCCGCAGAAAGACGGCAAAGTTGCAGCACCAATACTTGCGGCGGCAAAAATTGCCGGTGTAGACCGTATTTTTAAGGTAGGCGGCGCTCAGGCTATTGCCGCACTTGCAGTCGGTACAGAGAGCATTCCGAAAGTTGATAAGATTGTAGGCCCCGGAAATGTATTTGTTGCGGCAGCCAAAAGACGTGTATACGGCATGGTAAATATAGATATGATCGCGGGTCCGAGCGAGATTCTTGTAATTGCGGACGGAAAATGTGACCCTAAGGTTGTAGCAGCAGACCTTTTGTCACAGGCAGAACATGACAGAAACGCAAGCTCTGTTTTGATTACAGACAGCAAGGAGCTTGCAGAGAAAGTTTCAGAGGAGCTGGAACGTCAGATTCCGTTGCTTCCCCGTCACGAAATATGCAGAGCATCAATAGACAATAACGGAAAAATTATTATTGCAAACAGCATAAAAGAAGCTGTTGATATTTCGAATATGATAGCTCCTGAGCATCATGAGATATGTGTAGAAGAGCCTTTTGCGGTGCTTAGCGATATTAAGCATGCAGGAAGTATTTTTCTCGGCAGAAACTGTCCTGAGGCACTTGGTGACTATTTTGCAGGACCGAACCATACACTTCCTACAAACGGAACAGCAAGATTTTCTTCACCGCTTTCTGTTGACGATTTTATTAAAAAATCATCATTTATTTACTATACAAAAGAAGCTCTCGGAAAAGTATCTGACGGAATACAGCAATTTGCGGAAAGCGAAGGACTTTCAGCGCATGCAAGGAGCGTAGCGGCTAGATTTGAAGAAAAGCGTTCGGAGGATTGATTTTAATGAGCAGATTTTTTTCAAAAAGACTTTCGGATTTAGCCCCTTATGTTCCGGGTGAGCAGCCGCAGGACATGAAGTATATTAAACTAAATACAAATGAAAGTCCTTATCCGCCGTCGCCGAAAGTTACGGCAGCAATTGAAGCGGAAATAAATCAGCTGAACCTTTATCCTGATCCTGAATGTAAAAAGCTGAATCAGGCGATTGCAAAGACAATCGGAGTAGATGAGGATATGGTATTTTCGGGAAACGGTTCAGATGAAGTACTGGCTTTTTGCTTTATGGCATTCTGCGATGATGAAACAGGTGTTTCATATCCCGATATTTCATACGGGTTTTATCCTGTATACAAAGAACTTTTCTGCCTTGACGGAAAGGCAATTCCGCTTGCTGAGGATTTTTCGGTAAATTCCGATGACTATATCGGTTTGGGAAGAACTATTTTTATAGCAAATCCCAATGCTCCGACAGGTCTTTCATTGAGTCTTGCCGATATTGAGAAAATATTGCAGGGCAATAAAGACAATATCGTAGTAATTGACGAGGCATATGTTGACTTTGGCGGCGAAACTGCGGCAATGCTGACATATAAATATGATAATCTTATAGTTGTCAGAACTTTTTCAAAGTCGAGAAATCTTGCCGGCGGCAGGATAGGTTTTGCAATAGCTTCAAAGGAGCTTATATCGGAGATTAACAGACTTAAATTCTCTTTTAATCCTTACAATGAGGACCGGCTTGCAATAGCTGCCGGAATTGCGGCTATGGAGGATAAGGAGTATTTTGAAAAGTGTACTTCTGAGATTATTAAAACAAGAGAGTATACAAGCGCGGAGCTTTCAAAACTCGGATTCTATGTGATTCCGTCATCGACGAATTTCATTTTTGTGCGTAATGATAAAAAAGACGGGAAGACGCTTTACGAAGAGCTTAAAAAGAGAGGTATTCTTGTAAGACATTTCGGAAGCGAACGTATAAAAGATTTTGTAAGAATAACAATCGGAACAAAAGATCAGATGGAAGCGCTTGTCTGCGCTGTAAAAGAGATAATATAAGGGAAAGGTGATTTTATGAGACAGGCTGAGATGTCCAGAAAAACAGCCGAAACAGACATTAAACTCACACTTAATATTGACGGAACGGGAAAGAGCAATATAAAGACAGACTGCGGATTTTTCAATCATATGCTTACTCTTTTTGCCGGACACGGCCGATTTGATTTGAGCGTAGAGTGCGCAGGCGACAGCGATGTTGATTTTCACCATACTGTTGAAGATATAGGAATAGTTCTCGGTAAATGTTTTGCTGATGCTTTAGGAGATAAAAAGGGCATAAAGAGATACGGAAGTTTCATTTTACCTATGGATGAATCATTGGTAATGGCGGCTCTTGACATAAGCGGCAGATCCTTGCTGTGTTTTGACTGCGAAATGCCGACAGAAAAAGTCGGAGCATTTGATACGGAGCTTTGCGAAGAATTTCTGCAAGCGTTTACGCGCTCGATGAATATTACGCTTCATATAAAAAAACTTGCCGGAGCGAACACACATCACATAATTGAGGCTGTGTTTAAGGCACTTGCTCACGCAATGAAAGAAGCTGTATCTATTGATGAAAAATACAGCGGAGAGGTATTATCTACAAAGGGTGTAATCTGATGACAGCAATAATAAACTACGGAGTCGGCAATCTTTTTTCTCTTGCCGGCTCACTTAAAAGACTCGGAATAGAAAGTAAGGTTACGGCAGATGTCGGTGAAATAAAAGCTGCGCACAGAATAATTCTTCCGGGCGTAGGCGCTTTCGGAGACGCGGCAGAGAAATTAAGAAGTACAGGTCTTGACCGTGTGATTAAAGAAGAAGCCGCAAACGGAAAACCGCTTATGGGAATATGTCTAGGTATGCAGATGCTTTTTGAAAAGAGTTACGAGTACGGAGAACATGACGGAC
>JAFTXL010000113.1 GCA_017464985.1 Clostridia bacterium
GATATACAGCATCTCCGCCGCCGTTTTTAATTGTCCAAGCTGTACCACCCACCAGAATCTGTGATATTTTGTATCCTGATGCAGGTGTTGTCTGGAAGTTTACTACTGTTCCCGGTGTAACAGTTGCTGGAGTTACACCGTTTCCGAAATGAACTGTACCTGAACCGCTTGCAACAGTTGCAATTGCTTTATATGTAGTTGTTGTAGCTGTCGAAGTAGCAGATGCAGTGTTTTTAACACCTGTACTTGTAACAAGACAGAACCAGTCAACTTTTGTAAGTGAGTTAGCGTTGAGCTGAGCCGCTGTAAGCCATGAGCCTGAAGTCGATGTATTTCTCTTTGCTGCAGCAGATGAATCATATACGAGGTATTTACCCGTAGATGAATCGTATCCATTGATTGCCATGAAATGATTCGGCACATGAACTATAGCTGAACCGCCGTTTTTAAGATGGTTAATCAAAGTTGAGTTAGTAATTGTACCGTATGTCAGATTAGAAACTTTAAAACCGTATGTTCCGCCGTAAGCAGCTGTTACATTTGAGTAAAGTGTTGCTCTTACCGTACCCTGTCCGCATGTTCCGTTGTAGTAATTTTTGCTGTAAGCCCATGAAGCAAGATTCAAAGGATTTATAAAGTTTCCTGTCTGATAGTTTACTGCATTGACTAATGATAAAATACCGCAGCCTGACTCCGCAACAGTCCAGCTTCCGTATTTCACAGAACCCCATCTGCTGTCAGCCTGCTGATAGCAAGTGGGAGCTGCCATTGATGTAATTGATGTGGTACCAATGACACCAATAATGGTTGCCAGTACCAAAATAAAACTAATAACTCTTTTTTTCATAAGAATAAAATCTCTAAACGACCTCGTAAACAAGTCGCGGCAAAAAGACCGCAGATAATCACGAAAGAGATTTTAGCCTCCTTCCATTATATATAATAATAAATTATTTTTGGTAGGCAAATAGCGCTGTTTGCCTGCTCAATTGCATCTATAATAACATTATATTCCAAAAAAGTCAATAGCATAATTTGTAAAAATTTTTATTTTTTACCAAAATGAATTGTATGTTAATTCTCAAATTAAATGCAACTGTGCAATTTAAGTGTTGCATTTAGTCTGAGAAGAAAATCATAGTACAATTTAGTCTGAGAAATGGAGGTGCTCAGACTATGAAAAATTATGAAAAGAAAAATAAGCACATGACACTTGATGACCGTATAGAAATTCAAGAATGTCTCACAAAAGGAATGTCCTTTAAGGCAATTGGAAGGCGAATTTGCAAAAGTCCAACTACAATTTCCAGAGAAGTAAAGATCCATTTGCAAACGCATACAAACAGTTTTGTGAAAACTGACAATGTTTGCCCATTACTTCTTAAAGCACCGTTTGTCTGCAACGGCTGTGAAAAGAAAAGCCGCAGCTCCTGCAGATATAAAAGGCAATTATACATTGCCAAAAAGGCACAGGCTGATTATGAAGCATTACTCGTAGAAGCAAGAACAGGAATTCCGCTAAACAAAGAGAGTTTTTACCAAACTGAACGCATTATCTCTGATGCTGTTCGCAAAGGTCAGCATATTTACCATGCGGTTAAATCTAACAATTTATCTGTTTCAACTGCTACTGTTTACCGTCACATAAAGAAAGGCTATTATTCTATTGGTGTTATTGATCTTCCCAGAGCTGTTAAATTCAAGCCAAGACAGTCAAAAAACAATGATTACGTACCTCACGCAGTAAAACAAGGTCGTACTTACAATGATTTTCTTGAATATATTGAGTTTCACCCTGACGAACCTGTTACACAATTAGATACAAAACAATTTAATGCTGTATGGATTTAAATTCGGCGATATCATGCCTGTTTTACTTACTGATAACGGCGGTGAATTCAGCAACGTCTGTGCTTTTGAAAATGACAATACCGGAGATATGGAAACACATTTGTTTTTCTGCGAACCATGTTCTCCTCATGAAAAACCGCATATTGAGAAAAATCATACTCTGTTTCGTGATATTGTCCCTTCCGGTACTTCATTTGATAATTTCACACAGGATGATGTAAATCTGATATTCTCTCATGTGAATGCAGTAAAACGAAAACAGTTTAACGGCAAAAGCGCATATGATATGTTTACATTTTCGTACTCTCCGGAGTTAGCTGCGGCGTTTGGAATCTCTTTTATTCATGCAAAAGAAGTTATCCAATCGCCTGAATTATTAAGATAATCCTTCTCATAATAAACGCAACTTGATGTTGCATTTAGTCTGAGAAACAGTGTTCTCAGGCTTAGATTAGTGCGTCCTTTTTCTATTTTATGTCCTGTTTTTGGCTGCTAATTACTATTTTGAGGTGATTTCTCAGACTAAATTGAGCCTATTTATCAGAGTAAATGCAACTTTTCACGTTAGGGCTGCATTTACTTTGAGAATTTACCAAAATGAATTGTACAGCATTTTGAATCCGCTCGTTTTTATATCAAAAAGCTTATTTTTCATATTGGATTCCGTCATAATTTGCCTTTATATAAACAAAGATTTTTGATATAATTTTTCTTAATTATATGTTAACCTTTATTTTTGACAGTTGATTTCCATACAGGAGGGCAGACAACAAATGAATTCCCCTTTAATCAGTATTCTTGTGCCGGTTTATAATGTTGAGAAATATCTCAGACAATGCATTGACAGCATTATTGCTCAAATATATAAAAATATTGAAATTATCCTTGTTGACGATGGCTCAACAGACAGCAGCGGAACTATATGTGATGAGTATTCAAAAAAAGACAGCAGAATAAAAGTTATACATCAGAAAAATCAAGGACTTGCCGCCGTTCGAAACGTCGGTATCTCTGCAGCCCGCGGTGAATATATAGGATTTGTCGACAGTGATGATTTTATCGCGCCTGATATGTACAGTGATATGTTGGATCTTATTCAAAAATATGAGGCCGATCTGGCAGTGTGCAGCATAGAATACACAGATGCCGGAGGTATTTCATCTAAAGCTCAGAGAAATTTTCCGTTCAGTGATGGATGTGTAGACAAAATAAAGTATATGGATGCTCTCTGCGGAACACATTGCGGCATGCTCGCTCCTGCCTGGAACAAGCTTTATAAAAGATATCTTTTTAACGGTATTAACTACCCAAACGGGAAATTGCATGAGGATGAAGCAGTCATACATCATATATGTCATGCATGTAACAAAATCGTATGTACGCAAAAAAAATATTATTTCTACCGTCAGCGATCCGAAAGCATAATGAATAACCCGTTTACGGTTAAACGTTTTGACAATACTGATGCACTTATAGAACGTGTTAAATTTTTTAAAGAGAACGGTTATGGCAGCCTTGTTGAAAAAGCAGAATATTTTGCATATAACGATTTTCTGATGATGTGCAAAAACATAAAAAAGATTGACAAAACGATTTTCGCAAAGCTAAACGAACTACGCAAGGATATTCGTTCAATATGTAAAGATCTTATCTGCGGGAAAATTATGACTCCTAAAGAAAAAGTCATTGCACGGCTTGTTTACATAAGCCCCGTGCTCTACATAAAATTTCTTTAAATTTATATGTAACACATTCGCGATTTATTCCATACTATGTTAGTGTAAAACAAAGCAGGAGGTACTTACAATGAGCTGTGGATGTTTTAATAACATAGATACTGATTGCCTCATCTGGATCGCTATTATTCTTTTGTTAATAGCTGCTTTCAGTGACAATGACAGAGACTGCGGATGCGGTAACAATAGCTGTGGCTGTGGTTGTGCTTAATAAACCGCATAGGATTCATATACTGATTTCCAAACAAAAGGTAACAATGAACTAGTGAAGAAGAACGCGCACGGCAGGTCATTGCCGCGCGCGTTCTTCTTCAAATAATATTTTTCAAAATATTTTTCATTATTCCGGCGCATGGCATTGTATGCCGTGCGCGAGCTGCAATATCAGCATAAGAAATCAATTTTATGCCGTATTCGCCGCAAACCAATTTTATATCGTTGTTCTTAAACAGATTGTATTCCGCGGCACGCTCTTTCCACCACGGGTTATGCAGTTTCATTTCATCATCAGGTATTGCCGGATGAAAATGCAATTCTGTTATACCGTTTGGTATCCTGCTGAGAAAATCCCGGAAGTTTCTAAGCATTGAGTCATCGGAAAAATCCGCATTTTTGCCTTGCTTCATTAAGAAAACATAATCTGCTGTTTTTAATGAATACGATCCGGCAACTGTTCTTGCATACATTCTGTTTAACCTGCCAGAATACACAGGGCTGTAATACTTATCCTGTTCATCAATTTTGGCACACAAACGAATTGACGGAATTCCGTATTTTACGCAAAGCAAGCATGCTTCTTCGAAAAAGTCATTTTTTCTGCCCGGCCACAGGCTGTACATGTGGTTATCAAGATGAGATATTTTTATTCCGCTGTTTACAGCAGCTTCTATTTGAGAAACCACCTCCCTGCGGACATCAGGTAAAATTCCGTCACTTAGCTCAAACTTCGGCGGAAAAATACCGTTACAAAGCAGCTTATCGGACTTTGTCAGCCCGTATAATTTGAAAATACAGTCTTCATCCTGATACTCACTTGTTAAGTACAAATGAACACCTACTGATGTAATGCCTATTTCCTCAACTAATCTTACCGCCTCGTCATATGCATGCGCGCCTGCCATAAGCGAAACAGACGTAATTTTTCCTGATGCGTACAACTCAGCAGCAGCCGCATTTGCGGCATGCGACACACCGAAATCGTCAGCATTGATTATAAGATACTTTGACATATTTCAAATTCCTGTCTTTTTGTGTGTAATCAATCCTCGTTTGCACCGCAGCATTTTTTATACTTCTTGCCGCTTCCGCATGGGCACAGTGCATTTCTGCTTACCTTTGTACTTACAGCCTGCAAAGACGCTCTAAATTCATGCTCTATCTCTGCACGTTTTTCCTCTGTCAGGATACCGTCCCACTCAGGAAGTTCATAAAGCCAGGGAGCACGTGCGTTAAGCATGTTTTTATACAGTGTTTCCCATACGATTTTCATTTCAACTGCTGAATCTTCTTCAAGAGCTTCTACGTCAATCATCTTTTCGAGAGAAGTATTGATTCCGTCAATGAAGCCTGCAACTTCACAGATTTCCAAAGAAAACTTCTCAGCCAGTTCCTTTACTGTTCCTGTAATTTCAGAGGTTTTATCAACAAGAATATTTGCATATACATCTCTTTCTTTTTCTTAAAACACTTCTATATAATCTCTTGCAGATTTATCGCCGATCTCAATTCTTTTACTACATTCAGTATAAAGTCCCATTTTTAATTCTCCTCTTTATTTATTAAATATGTTTATCACGTTTTCTGACAGTTTCGTACATCATAATCGCTGCCGCAACAGAAGCGTTAAGAGACTCTGACTTTCCCGGCATCGGAATAGTTAAAAGTTTATCGCATGCGTTTAACATTTCTTCTGTAATGCCGTTTGCTTCATTTCCTATTACAATTACCGTTTTTCCTCGAAAATCCTCGTCGAAACAGCAAGCTCCTCCGCGAGGATGAGCAGCATACAAGGTATATCCGTCATTTTTTAGTTCCGCTACAACAACTGAAACAGTGTCCTCCGGGCTGTCTCTTCGTATAATCGGTATGTGAAACATAGACCCTACTGTCGAACGCAGTACTTTCGGATTGTAAATATCCACACAGCCGCGCATACAGATGATTCCGTCAAAACCGGCAGCGTCGGCAGTTCTTATCACAGTACCCATATTGCCCGGATCTTGCATGTTTTCCAGCAAAAGCAACCGCGTTCCCGATATCTCAGTGACAGTTTTCATTTCTATCACCGCACCTATTCCCTGAGGCGCCTCCGTTTCTGTGATGTACTCATAAACGCTGTCACTTACAGGCAATAAAACAGACTCCGCCGTAAAAGTTTCGGCGGAGTCCTTTAAATTCTTAAGCTCATCTGCCAAAGCTGAATCTAAAAAAGACTCTGACACCACAAGATGTCTGACCTCTGCACCCGCCGAAACAGCGTCGCATACGCCTCTCAATCCTTCTACGAAAAAGCATCCGGATTCTTCCCTTGATTTTTTCTTTGACAAACTTTTTATAAAACGCACTGTGGCATTTTTATTGCTCGAAATCATTATCCCATTACTTTCTGAACGAGTTTTGTAAAAGATGCAGGATCGCATACTGCCATGTCTGCAAGAACTTTTCTGTTAAGCTCGATGTTGTTTGCCTTAAGAGCACACATGAGCTTGCTGTATGTTGTACCGTTAAGTCTTGCAGCAGCATTGATTCTTGTTATCCAAAGCTTTCTGAAGTCTCTCTTTTTAGCTCTTCTGTCACGGTAAGCGTAGTTTGCAGATTTGATTACTGCCTGATTAGCTGTTCTGAAAACTGTGCTCTTTCTTCCGAAATAGCCCTTTGCCAATTTTATAACTTTTTTACGTCTTGCACGTGTTGCAACGGAATTCTTTACTCTTGACATGTCCCAATACCTCCTCTAATTATGCGTAAGGCAACATTTTCTTAACTGTTGCTGCATTTGCATCTGCTGCGTAAGCAGCTGCTTTGTGCTGTTTCTTGGACTTTCTGGTCTTTGTAACCAATCTGTGTCTTCTGCAGGCATGTGACATTTTAACCTTGCCATTTGCACTTATTCTGAATCTCTTTTTTGATGCACTGTGTGTTTTAACTTTCGGCATAATAAATCTCCCTTTCTATATATAAAAATTGCTTACTTAGGATTAAACATTACTGTCATACGGCGTCCTTCGAGTTTCGGTCTTTTATCCATGCTGCCCAACTCTGAAACGCTTTCGGCAAAGCGGTCAATCAATTCTTCACCTGCTTTTGTAAAATTCATTTCTCTTCCTATAAACTTTACGGTAAGCTTTACCTTATCTCCGTCTTTAAGAAACTTCATGGCATTTTTTACTTTAACCATAAAATCATGATCGCCTATTCCGAGACTTAATCGAACTTCTTTAATATCGACAACCTTTTGATTTTTACGGGCTTCTTTTTCTCTTTTTGCCATATCGAAGACATATTTTCCGTAATCCATAATCTTACAGACGGGCGGAACCGCAGCCGGCGCAATATTTACAAGGTCAAGCTCTTTGCTGTATGCCATGCGTAGAGCCTCCTGTGCAGACATGATTCCGACAGCATTACCTTCTTCATCAATAAGTCTTACTTCTTTACAGGTAATTTCTTCATTAACTAATAAATCATTCCTGCCTATGACAGACACCTCCAAAGTATTAAAATAGCAGCAGAATCAAAAGACTCCGCTGCTAATAAAATCTGCACAACCGAAATATGTCGGCTCTCAAATAAAATCAGTATATACCCGGCTGCAACTGCGGCTCAAGGTGAGAAGCGGAAACTTCTTCTTCATTTGCCTTGGTATATTAACACAGTTATTTAGGCGGTGTCAACTGTTTATTTTACACCATCAAGAACTAATTTATATGAAATCCGAAATGCAACACTGCCGTTGCGTTTCGTACTTCTAAGTTGCAGTTACTACTTCCAAATTCATAAAATTTCAGCTGTTGCATTTACTACTTCTTAAATATTGTTGAAGTTTTATCTAGTTTCTTTCATCATGGATTTAAGCACTCTGCTTTTA
>JAFTXL010000114.1 GCA_017464985.1 Clostridia bacterium
GGCTGAACAGTATATCTCCCGTTTTGAATGTTTCATTTACCCAATCAATAACTGAAAATGTATTTCTCAGATTGCCGGGCAGCATTAGATGGCGAATTATTACGCCTTTTTTCAGCATACCAGATTCGTCGTACTCATATGGGCCTGTCTGCCTGAACATTTCACGTATAGCATTTTTTGCAATTTCCGGATAATCGTATGCATTTGAATATTTTTCTGCGACACTGTTTATGCCGTATTTCATATCCGGCATATAGATATCTACTTTGTTGTCAAATAACTTAAGTGATTCTTCTGTTTCGTATCCGCTGCAGTTATATACCAGAGGAACAGAAAGTTTCCCATGCAGTTCTAATGATTTGAGAATTCCCGCACTGTAATGAGTGGGAGTCACAAGATTTATACAGTGCGCGCCTTTTTTGATAAGTTCGTCATAGATTTCACTTAATCTTTCAGGTGTGATTTGTCTACCGCAATGTGTGTCCTGTGAAGAAATACCGCTTATCTCTTTATTTTGACAGTAACAGCACTTGAGATTGCAACCGCAAAAAAAAATGTTTCCTGCGCCGTTCTGACCGCTTATACACGGTTCTTCCCATTTATGAAGATATGCTTTTGCGACAACCGGATAAATACCGCTTTTACAAAATCCTTTTCCTCTTTTGGTATCTCTGTATGCATTACACTTTCTCGGACAGTCATTACAGTACAAAATAAAGGCACCTCACATGTAAATGATTCATAATAGATTTTACATGTGAAAAGTAAATAGTCAATGTGTCTTGCCAAATTTGTTGTGTAGGTTTACAATACCAAAGTGCACAGTTATATGTTATAAGATACAGATTTAATAGTAAATCAAAGGATGTTGTTATGGGAGCGCTCGGAATATTTTTTTCAGTTTTAGCATTTGCCGCACTTGCTTGTTCGTTGTATTGTTCAGTAAAGTTAAAAAATGTTCGTATAACGTTGATTACAGGACTTATCGCGGTCGCTATCGTTTTAGGTGTAGTTGTTACAAGTACAGACGGAGATAATAAGAATGGCGATGTATTAAAGTCGACAAATCTACCGTCAGTGTCAACAGGGATTGTAGTTTCGGAAACAGGAGAGAGTTCATCTGTCATTGAGACTGCGGAGATAGAGAATACAGAGGCAAATGCTGAAAATACAGTTGAAGTTACTGAAACTGCTGCGGTTACTGCTGATGCTACTGCTACTGCTACAGCTACAGCAACCGCTACGGACACAACTGCTGTACCTATTATTACGGCAAGTCAGGATGTAACTTCCGAAAGTGTAATTTATCTTACATTTGATGACGGTCCTAATTCTGTTGTTACACCTAAAATATTGGATGCGCTAAAAAAATATAATGTTAAGGCAACATTTTTCATTCTGAATTTTGATGATTCGCAAGTTCCTATTCTGCAGCGCATGGTTGATGAGGGACATACGATAGGCATACACGGATATTCTCATGTTTATGCGGATATATATAAGTCTGAAGAGACATTCATGGAAAATGTAACGAGTCTGCGTACTAAAATAAAAGAAAAAGTAGGATATGATGCTACTATTATAAGATTTCCGGGAGGCAGTTCAAACTCAATCAGTAAGAACTACTGTGTGGGAGTTATGACAGAACTTGTGCAGACCGTAGAAGAAGAAGGATATGTATATGTCGATTGGAATGTAGATACAAGTGATGCTGTTTCCGAGTTGTCCGCATCTGAGATTGCGGCTAATGTCAAGTCCGGTGTAAGCAAGGGCAGAAAGGCAAATGTTGTGCTTATGCATGATTTCGGAGGCCGTGATACAACGGTGGAATCTTTGTCGGAAATTATTGAATGGGGTCTTGCTAACGGATATTCTTTTGGGAAAATTACACATGACACACCGGAATGTCATCATAAAGTAACTAACTGACATTTTTGCAAATATTGGGAGAAATATTTACTGTATGAGGAAAGAATATATATTATATACTGAAAGTGTCGAAGAAACAGTAAAAATAGGTGAAATGCTCGGAAAGCTGCTACGTCCCGGAGATGTTATCGCGATGGACGGAGATTTGGGCGCAGGAAAAACCCATTTTACATGCGGTATCGCAAAAGCTCTTAATATTGATGACTATATAACAAGCCCGCCTTTTACTAGTGTAAATGAATACAGAGGCGGAAAATATCCGCTGTTTCACTTTGATGTGTACAGACTTTCTGATAGCAACGAACTGTATGATATCGGATATGATGATTATGCTGTGCAGGAGGGAATAATTGTCATAGAATGGTCTGAAATAGTTGAGGATATTTTCGATGAGAGATGCATAAAAATTGATATTCTGCGCAGAGACGAAAAATCTGAAACAAGCAGAATTGTACGTATATTGATGGATGAAAGGGCGGATATAATTGCTGACTCTGTGCATTGATACTTCCTGTAATACTGCAGGAGTTTCTATTTGTGAAAACGGAATAATTATAAGTGAAATATCAATAAATGATAGAAATACACATTCTGTAAAATTGATGCCGGCTGTAGATTATTTATTTAAAATAGCAGGCAAAGACGTTTCTGACCTTGACTTGATTGCAGTAGTAAACGGCCCCGGGTCATATACGGGATTGAGAATCGGTGTGTCAGCCGCAAAAGCAATTTCATATTCCGCTGATGTACCGGTAGTAGGAGTAAATACTCTTGATTTTCTTGCTTACTCTGCGGCGTGCGCGGATGACGGATACATTTGTCCCGTGATAGATGCAAGAAACACGCATATGTATTTTGCACTGTATAATATCCAAAAAGACGGTTGCGTAAGAAAAACGGAACGTATTATTGAATACGGCGCGATGCCGGCAGATGAGATGTGTGAGGTTGTTAAATCAAAAACACAAAGTCCTGTTCTTTTTATAGGTGACGGTGTAATCGCAAATCGGGAATTATTAAAACAGCTTTTCGGAGAGAATTTCATTGAAGCGGATTCTTATCAGGTTTTGGGACGTGTTTCTTTTGCAGCAAAAATTGCCGAGGATATATATCAGAGTAAAAAAGATATAGAAGATTTTTCGGCAGAAGCACTTGACGTATACTACTTAAGAACTCCGAGAATTTCCGCTCCTAAAAAGCGTGTTTGAAAAGAGCGTTTCGGATAACCGGGGGTAACTTCAAAAGACTATGGATAATATAAAATTTATTAGGTTGGATATCTCTTATACAGAGCAGATGCATGAATCAGAAAAAATTTGTTTTAAAGATTCATGGTCTGAAAACGGTGTAAAAAATGAACTTGAAAATGAACGTGCGTTTTATATCGGTGCTGTTGACACAGAAAAAGGTATACTTGCGGCGTATGCCGGATTTTGGCATGTTATAGACGAAATAGAGATTATGCGAGTTGCCGTTTTGCCTGAATACAGAAGAAAAGGCATTGCGAAGAAAATGCTGTTGAAACTTGAATCAGAGTGGATTGATTACGATGTTATATTGGCAAGACTTGAGGTGCGTGAGTCGAATGTCGGGGCAAGAAATCTTTA
Source organism: Clostridia bacterium (assembly GCA_017464985.1). The sequence goes on from JAFTXL010000114.1 coordinate 3,537, forward strand.
CGAGTCACTTGGATATAAAGCTGAATTTATAAGAAAAAATTACTACAGTGACGGTGAAAATGCCGTTATGATGAAAAAAAACTACCGAGAGGATGAATAAGCTGTGGGCAGTGCAATTGTCTATTCAAAGCGATTAAAAGGAGAGGTAACAGCACGACCGTATTCTTTTACCGGGAACATAGCTGTTTTTGCGGGCATGTTGTCATTAAAACCGTGTAAAATTGAAAATATAAGTTTTGATGAAAAGACAGAGCTTCTTGTGATTGTGGCAGAATCGGCCGGTATAGTTGCTGAAAGAGGAGAAGACAGTATATCTTTTAAAGGCAATCCGAATCCTAGAGGAACATACGGAGAAGTCACAAAAGGTTTGTTTGACAATTTTTCGGAGATTCCGTACGAACCTTGCGGAAAAGAATATTTTTTGAGAAGCGATATGCCATCTGATATTTTAATCGCGCTTTTTATGGGTCTTGTTCTTGCGGAAGATGATTCGCATGTTGTATTTACAAATATACCTGATTCGATAAACACATTAGAGCTTTTTATCAATGTTTTAGGCCGTTTCGGTATTTATATTGAGTCATCAAACTGAGGTACGGATTACAGAGTATCAGGAGACCAAAGATATTCATGTGACGTTTATGTAAATGAATCCGATTGGGAGCAAGCAGCTTTTTATCTTTTGGCAGGAGCCTTCGGAGCTGAGATTACGGTAAACGGGTTGAACGAGAGAACAAAGCAGTCAGGTGTTCTCA
>JAFTXL010000115.1 GCA_017464985.1 Clostridia bacterium
AGGCGGCTGCGGCGGCTTCGTTTTCGAGGACTGATATGGATAAAAACACAGGAAAAGATAAAAACGAGAATATATTGGTTGCAATGAGTGGCGGTGTGGACAGTACGGTTGCCGCAAAATTGCTGATAGAACAGGGATATAATGTAGCAGGAGCCACTATGATTCTTCTGCCGGATGACAGCGAGCGTGTCGAAAAAGCAAAAGAAATTGCGGAGCAAATGGGCATAGAGTTTTATGTGTTTGACTTTATAAAAGAGTTCGAAGAGGATGTTATAGAGTATTTTGTTAATTCATATCTTAGCGGAGAGACACCTAATCCGTGCATAGTGTGTAATCAGAAGTTTAAATTCGGGCGATTTTTGCAAAAAGCAGAGCAGCTCGGATTTGCAAAAATCGCTACGGGTCATTACGCTGGCATAGCATATTCCGAAGAAAGCCAAAGGTGGCTCTTGCAGCGTGCAGAAAATATAAAAAAGGATCAATCGTATTTTTTATACGGAATGACGCAAGAGCAGCTTTCAAAGACGTTGTTTCCGTTAAATGCTATTGAAAAACAAGATGTGCGTCAATCTGCATATAAAAGCGGATTCAAAAATGCAGGGCAGAAAGACAGCCAGGATATCTGTTTCGTTCAAAAAATGAAATATATAGAATTTATAGATGATTTCCTGGGAAAAAAGGGACGCAAACAAATTCCCGGTGAATTTGTTGATACTTGCGGAAATGTTCTTGGTACGCATAAAGGTATTGCCGGATATACAATAGGACAGCGTAAAGGCGTGGGAATGTCTCTCGGCGCAGGGATTCCGCTGTATGTTGCGGCAAAAGATGCTGAAAAGAACAGGGTTATAATGGGGCCTGATGAAATGTTGTTTAAAGAGCGTCTTACGGTAAAAAATCCTGTATTTATAACGGTAGAAAAGCCGGAGTTCGAAATGAGAGTAACTGTGAAAACTCGTTACAATCAAAAAGATACACCGGCGCTCATAAAATACGATCAAGAACAAGACTTCGTCGAAGTAATGTTTGATGAGAGACAGCGCGCCGTTACGCCGGGGCAGACGGCGGTGTTTTATGATGGTGAGAATGTTGTTGGCGGCGGAACTATTATAGGATAACAATTCACAAGCAAAAATATATTTGTTATAATTTTATATATTTAGTTGATATATCTATGAGGAGAAACCAAAATGAAAAAACTTGGCGAGTGGTCATTCAGAAAGATTTTATTACTGGCTTTATGCATATTGGTTGCCGTTAAAATTATTTTTGATTTTAACGGTTTTTGGGCGCTTTTTTCTATGGCGGGAAAAGCGGTTGTATCACTGCTGAGCTATATTTTGGTAGGATTCATAATAGCGTATGTACTTAATTCGTATGTAAATTTTTGGAGAAATAAAGTCCTGAAAAGGTGGACGAAAAATCCGAATGCGAAAAAGTATGTAACTATTATTATAGGATATGCGACTTTTATAGGAATTGTTGCGCTGGTTCTTTTCTCTGCTGTGCCTGAGCTGTATTCGAGTGTAACTGCTCTCGGCAAAGAAATTCCGGGCTTGATACAGGAGATAATGGACTTTTTTGAGAGGCTTCTTGCAGGATCATCAACTGCACTTCCTGAATCTGTTGTCACGGCGCTTGATACATTGATTGAAAAATCTGTAAATGCTGTGGTAAATTTGTTTGATTTTTCTATCGTGACGTCTGTTTTTACTGCAACGACAGGTGTTATTTTCAATGCGGCCATGGGTATTATGATGTCTGTTTATATGCTTCTTGAAAAGGAAAATGTATTGCATGCGATAGATAAGATTCTATATGCGGTATTTCCTCATAAGACATCAAGGCGTATTAAATGGGCAGGCAGAAAGATAAATGAAGTTTTTCAGAAATACTTTACCGGTAAACTCATACAGGCATTCACGGTAGCTATTGTTGCGTATATCGTTTTTCTTATTGCAAAGGTGCCGTATGCAATACTTTTTGCTGTAATCATCGGCGTGTGCAATATGGTTCCGTATATTGGTCCGTGGGTAGGTGCCGTTCCCGCAATTGTGGTTTCGCTTGCAGACAGTTTTTGGCTGGGCGTTACTGCTGCCGCATGTGTGCTTATAATTCAGGCTCTAGATAATTGGGTTATAAGCCCTAAGGTAATCGGTGATCAAATAGGAATAAGTCCGCTGCTGATACTTATAGGTCTTTGTATAGGAGGTTCGCTGTTCGGCATTCCCGGAATGATTCTGGGTGACGTTATGGCGGCGCTGGTAAAAATCTTCTTTTATGACACATATGTGGAAATTAAAGGCCGTAAGAAAATGAGAATTGCAAGGGAGAAAAAGAAGGCGGCGGTTGCTGCAAAGAATGCTCTTGAAAAAACAGGAGCTGCGCAGGAAGTTTCTGCCGAGATTTTTGAAGGATTAAATGATAGTGCGGCTCAAAAAAGCGAAACTTCTGCCATAATGCAGGAATCGTATGAAAGAGCATTATATGAATGTTTTGATCATAACGAAGACGAGATTGACAGCCTCTTTATAGAAAAAAATGACATCAATGACTGCGATTAAGCCGCTCAG
>JAFTXL010000116.1 GCA_017464985.1 Clostridia bacterium
AGCGGAAATCAGGGCATAGGGCTTGCTCTTGTAGGAGCAGTAAAAGGCTATAAAGTAAAAATTATCATGCCTGACTCCGTCAGTGTTGAGAGACAGAAACTTGTAAGACATTACGGAGCAGAGGTTATCACAGTGCATGATGATGGAAATATAGGAGAGTGCATAGATAATTGCCTGAAATTGGCACTTGAGATGGCGGAGCATGATCCTAATGTTTATGTTCCGCAGCAGTTTTCAAATCCGAACAATCCACTTGTGCACATAAATGAGACTGCGCAGGAGATTGTGTCAGATATGGACGGAACTGTAGACGGATTCTGTTCCGGTGTCGGTACAGGCGGTACGATATCAGGAATAGGCTCTGTGTTAAAGGAACATTATCCTGAAATTGAGATATGGGCAGTTGAGCCAGAGCATGCTGCGATACTTGCAGGAGGAAATATCGGAACACATCTGCAGATGGGAATAGGAGACGGACTTATTCCCGAAAATTTAAATATGTCTGTTTATTCCGAGATATGTATCGTAACTGATGATGAAGCTATAAATACTGCGAAGCTGTTGGCTTCAAAAGAGGGTTTGCTTTGCGGCATATCCAGTGGATCAAATGTTGCGGCGGCGTTGAAACTTGCTAAAAAATTGGGAAAAGGCAAAAAAGTAGTTACTGTATTGCCTGATACCGGAGAAAGATATTTCAGTACACCTTTATTTGATGATTAAGGATAAGTAGATTAAGGGGGGCTTATGAATTCTGACTGTCAGATAATTACTGTGTCTGTGAAAGATAATTCAGCGCAGCTTTCTCTTTACGGGGCACTGCGCAACGGAATCCGTAAAAAGCTGATTTGTTCTGAGGCTTTTATAGGCATTAACGGCATAGGCAAGGAAAAAGAGGGTGACGGAAAGACTCCTGTAGGGGTATTCCGTTTCTGTGCGGCTTTCGGAAATAAACCAAATCCGGGAACTTTGTTTGCTTATATTCATACAGATGATAGTTATTTTTGGGTCGATGACAGCAGTTCTGCGTATTATAACGAGCTTGTGTCAGTAGAGAATGTGAAAAAGGATTGGAGTTCGGCAGAACATATATTGTCATACGGAGCTGTTTATAACTATGTTTTGGCAATAGATTATAATAAAGAACATATTCCGGGAATAGGCTCTGGGATATTTTTACATTGTTCTTCGGGAAGACCTACTGCAGGATGTGTGGCGGTGCCTGAAGATATAATGATAGAGATCCTTAAAATTACAGAGCCGGACTGCATGATTGTAATAGACACGGCTGAAAGAATTGATAAATATCTTTTATAAATAAAAACATCTCGCCTGACTTTTTTACACAGGCGAGATGTTTTTGCTTTCGCACCGCTTAGGTGCGAAGTGCTTGCGGCAATGTGATATTAACTAAGCATTGCCGCAAGTACAAGTAACTTTTCGTTGTCTCGGTAAATTTGCGGAAAATCAGAAATAGGCAGAGGATTGCCCCCGAGTCCTGCTTCTATTGTGTAGCCCGGCAGATTAAATGTTTGGATGAACCAATCTTTATAGCCGGCATAGCCTGATTCTGTGGGTGTAATTTCCAAGCTGTAACCGCTTGCCCTTGAGAGCTGCAGACCGATGTCAAAGGCCTTGGGTGGCATGTAGTCCAAGTATTTCCAAAAGATAACTTCGCCTTGTGTGTGATATGAAAGCGTAAGACGGAAATTATTTTCCTGTGTATATGAAACCATTGCGCGGCTTTCCGGTGCAGAGAGCGGTGCGGTACCTACATAATCGCGCGGTGCAGGTGAGTCAAATCCTTGAGCGAATTTGATTTCCCGGGCATTTTCCCAGCCGGCGGGATAGTTTAAGTTGAGGTCTGTTCCTTCAATGTTTGCTTTCCAACCTGACGGAAAAGATATCTGCGGATAGTTTCCTGCAATGATTTGCGCATTCTTGTAGGCGGTACTGTTTTTGTCCAGCGCACCGGTTACAAGGTCAACTCCATCGGGATTAACGAGAGGAATTATGTTAATGACAGTTGTATTGAACAGCTCTGTCGCGGGTGTGCTTCCTATTGATGTCATAAAAAGAAGAGCTTTTAAATATTCCTCCGCAAAATGGAGAAGGACAGGTGTTGTTATCCATTCGTTTGCGTGGTGGGATGCGTTGTACATAACATTTTTACTGCCATTTCCGATTCGAATTGAATACAGTTCGTTTCCAAGGACACTTTGTCCGATACTTCCTCTTTGCAAAGACGGATAGCGGACACTGAGCCCCTCTATACAGAGCTGAGTTAGAAGATATGTGTAGCTTATTGTAGTGGGTACAACATCAAATCCGTACGGAATTATAATTTTTTGATCAATCATAAGTCTTAACGGGTCAACATCGGGATTGGCGGAAATTATATATTCAATCGGTGTCCCGTAAGCTTTTGCGAGCTTGTAAAAGCTGTCTCCCCGTCTTATTTGATGAACGGTATAGCCTGTAATATACGGTTTTATTGCGGCATATGTCAGCGGCCCCACAATTCCGTCAGGAGAGAGGCCGTTTGCTCTCTGAAAACGCATGACAGAATTTTGGGTATGTGTTCCGAATATACCGTCAGGCTGACTGTTTAAATAACCGCTTCTTAAAAGCGCTAATTGAAGCATCTCCACATAAGGACCTGTAGAACCGTAACGCAGAATTTCCATTAGTGAAATTTCCTCCGATAAGAAATGTGTTTATTAGTACATTATATGTGTACATATGTTAATTCGGTACTTTTAATGCTTTTTTGTATAAATTACCGGCGGAGAAATAAACGATATTTATTGACATGCAAAATTCTTTGGTTTAACATGATATTCACCATACGAATATTATTTGTGAGGTAAGAAAAATGAGTAAAATTAAATTTGTGAGAATAAAAAAGAGTATGTTCGTTTTTATCACGGCTGCAGCGGTGCTGCTTTTGTGTGCGTGTGGTGCGGAAAAAACAGAAAATGATACGAGCGGAGTACAAAATACAAATATGTTGACTGAAACAAATAGTGCTCCTGTTGAGACTGATGATAATTCTGAAACGGATATTGTAAATACTCATTCGCTTGCGCCCTCATCAGATGCAGATACAAATGATAGTGACAGCGGAGCTGATGAAATCGACGAAATTACAATCCCGGATGAATCTGAGAACAATGCTGAATCATTAGAGACTGCTCAGCCGGAGAACGGTGCGGACGGAGATGATAACTCGCAGAATGAAACAGGCGAGTCCGGCAATGAATCCTCAGAAACAGAAGAAACTGCCGGAAATAATACTGCGGAATCAGCGACGCCCGTGGTGACTCCCGATGTGGGAGACTATTACAGGGACAGCTCTATGAGTTTCTTTAGCGGTTCATGGCAGTCAAATTCCGGTGTTATATATGTTTTTAATTCGGATAGTGAGACGGTTGTACGGAAAGACGGTACAAGCGGAGAGGTTATTTCTTCGGGAACATATGATGCTGACACAGAGGATTTTAGTGAATATACTCTTTCAGTGACATTTGACGGAGTAACTGAGGAATATATAGCTTGGTTGTATTCTGATACAGGGTCTGTTGTTTTGATTGACGCAGATACTATGGAAAGAGTCGACAATATATGGAGAAGTGCAGAATAAAAGGAAGGGGTTTGCGGATATATGAATGAAACTGTTCAAAATATTTACACACTTCGAAGTGTACGTGAATTTAAATCTTGCCGTATACCGGAAGAGCTTTTGCGTGTTATAGCCGATACTGCCAGATACGCTCCCAGCGGTATGAACCGCCAGGAGTGGAAATTCACGGTAGTTCAGAATAAGGTGCTTATAGCAAAGCTCGCGAAAGCAATTACGAATGAGCTTGACCGCGAACCTGATTACAATTTTTACGGAGCAGATGCTATTGTTATCTCGTCAGCACCTAAAGACAGCAGATTTGCTGTAGAGGATTGTGCGTGTGCTCTTGAAAATATGTTTTTAGCGGCACATTCTTTAGGAGTTGGTTCTGTATGGATAAATCAGCTTAAAGGTATATGCGATGTACCTGAGATAAGATGTATATTGGATGAGCTGAATATCCCGGGAAATTATGCATCGTTCGGAATTGCGGCTCTCGGATACGCTCAGGATGAACCGAAAGGTAAAGTTGAAAAACGCAGCGGAATTATTGATTACTTTTTATAATAGATAATATAGACATGTACAAAGACTTATACGGAGGAAAAAATGAGTACAAACAATAAGAAAGTAAACGGTTTTAATATAGCGAACGTAGTTTTATGGAGTGTTATCGCTGTTTTGGTTGTAGTAATTGTTGTTGAAGGAATTGTACTTCTTACAAAGGATAAAGGAGGCGATGAGACTGCTAAGTCACCGTCAAGCAGCGAAGCAGCGGATGTTCTCAGCGGAGATGTTGTTGCAACTGATCCTGCAGGAACAGCTACAGCGGAGCCTGGACAGACACCGTCTTCGGGTTCTGAAGCAAGTACAAATTCTCCGTCGGCAAGTACCGCGACAGCAACTCCCGGCGG
>JAFTXL010000117.1 GCA_017464985.1 Clostridia bacterium
AGAGCAGGTGCATATGTATTGGCTATGGCTAAAAATCATAAACCTGTTATCATAGTTGGCAGCGATACGAGACTTTCATGCAGTATGCTTGAAAATGCGCTGGTAGCAGGTATTTGTTCAACCGGAGCTACAGCGATGTGCGCAGGTGTTATTCCCACTCCCGCAATAGCATACCTTACGAAAAAATATGAGGCTGACGCAGGTGTCATGATTTCAGCGTCACATAACTCATTTGAATTTAACGGTATTAAATTTTTTAGTGATCAGGGTTACAAACTGCTTGATGAAACAGAAGATATGATCGAGAAACTCGTTATGTCTGAGGATGATACGATTCCGAATCCCGTAGGTGAAAATCTCGGTAAGCGTATTGAATGTGAAGATGCATTTGAAGATTATCTCGATTATCTTTTAACTTCAGCAGGCGGCCGTTATGACGGACTCAACGTTGTTCTTGATTGCGCAAACGGCGCATCGTATAAAGTTGCTCCTGCTTTGTTTAAAAAGCTGGGCGCAAATGTTACAGTAATCGGAAATACTCCTGACGGTATAAATATAAACAAAAAATGCGGTTCTACTCATATGGAAAAGCTTATTGAAAAGGTCAAGGAGATTAAAGCCGATGTTGGTTTCGCATATGACGGAGATGCTGACAGACTTCTTGCGGTAGATGAAAATGGCGAGTTGGTTGACGGTGACGCTGTTATGTCAATGCTTGCTATTGCAATGAAGAAAAAAGGTACTCTTGTGCGTAACACACTAGTTATTACAATTATGAGTAATATGGGTGTTGACATTATGGCAAAAGAACACGGCATTGATATTGTTAAGACTAAAGTTGGAGACAGATATGTTCTTGAGGAAATGCTTAAGAGCGGATACGTTTTAGGAGGTGAGCAGTCAGGTCATGTAATATCGCTTGCTCATAATACAACAGGTGACGGACTTGTTACATCACTCATGGTTGCATCTACTATCTGCAACGAAAAGAAGAAACTTTCAGAACTTGCTTCTGTGTACCATGCGCTTCCGCAGGTTCTTATAAATGCAAGAGTAAGAAATGAACTTAAATATCAGTTCATGGAGGACGCTGACATCGCTTCAATGTGTGAAGAACTTGAAAATGAGTTTAACGGAGAGGGAAGAGTTGTTATCCGTCCTTCCGGTACAGAGCCTATTGTGCGTGTTATGATAGAAGGTAAAGATTATAATTACATAAAGCACCGCGCGGAGCTTTTGGCAGCGCTTATCGAGAGCAAACTCGGTATGTAAATCAAGTATTATTTGCAGGCGGCAGCCTTTAACGTAATAAGGGCTGCCGCCTGAATTTATATATATTAAAATAAAAAGCATATGAAAAGGAAATATGAGTTATGTGTAATGAATTTTTTTCAAAAGCAAAGGCTATATTTGTACAGGATGACACGAAAGAGTTTGTAGTTTCATGCGGATATAGAGCGGATTTTAATGCAGATAAAAATAATGCGGATGTCAAAGTAAAAATAACTGGAAGAAGTTTTTACAGACTGTATATAAACGGCGAAATCGTGATGCACGGTCCAGCAAGAACCGCCAAAGGTTATCTTCGCGTAGATGAAATAGACATCGGCAAATATGTGCGTTCAGGGAATAACGCAGTTGCGATAGAACAGATAAGCTATGGAAAACCGTTTGGAGGATATTCAAATGATATTACTCTTGAGGACGGTGTAATTATATTTGAAATATTCGGAGCTGACGGAAGTACGCTTGCATTCTCATCAGAAAATACTCCGTGCATTATGTTGAAAAATAGGCATAAAAAGACAGACCGTAAGTCACATTGCCGTGAGGTATGTGAAGTATGGGATGTAGATGAAAACTATTTTGAGTGGAGATGCGGAGAAGTATTTTCGGATTTTAATTCAAGCACAGAGATTGCTGCGGATTTTAAACTGTTGCCGAGGGAAATGCTTTATCCTGATATGAAGTATGTGCAGGACGCAAATCTTGCTGAATTCGGCACATTTAATTATGAACGTGAATACGAACTGCGTTTTCACGAAAGAGTAGCTGAGGACTATTATAAGACTCTTGACGGGCATCTGCTCAAAGACCTTGGCAGCATATGTGAACATGCCGGAGATATCAAACTCGATTATATCCAAAACGGTGTATCTCTAAACGTCAAAGAAAATGCATATCTTATGTATGATTTCAGAGAGAGCCATGTTGGTTTTGTAGGTCTTACGGTAAAGACAGATAAAGATATAAGAATTGATATCGTTGCAACGGAGCTTATGGATACGGACGGCACGAATTTCCTTGACTTTAATACAGGAACACGTCTCTATATAAAGGCAGGAGAGTATTCTTTTGTACATTTTGAACCGGCGCTTGCGCGGTACATCAGACTTTATATTACCGGAGAGGCAAATGTTTCAATAACAAATCTGAACATACTTACATACAGCTATCCTGATCTGCGCGAGGGTTACTTTATGTGCAGCGATGATGATGTAAACCGTTTGTACAATGCCGCAAGAAAAACCCTTATACTCAATACGCTTGATATATTTATGGACTGTCCTGACAGAGAGAGAGGCGGATGGCTTTGTGATTCGTTCTGGACCGCAAGAGCGGCAGCTCTTATGCTGGGAGATACAAAGGTAGAGAAAGCCTTTATTGAGAACTTTCTTTTGACTGATGCATCGCTCTATAAATACGGATTTTTCCCGTCTGTGTATCCTAACAGCAGCCCCGGATATCCTTGTGATGAGATTTCAACATGGAGCTTTTGGCTTTTAGCGGAAATTGCAGAGTACGTGAAGCGCAGCGGTGACTTTGAACTTGTCAAAAAACATAAGGCTCGTATTGATGCGTTTATCGACGGAGCGCTGACTCTTAAAGGTGAATCCGGTTTACTTGAAAATCTTCCTATTGTATTTATTGATTGGTCACAGTCAAATAATCCTGCAAATACAAGGCCAATAAGCGTCCCTGCAAATGCACTATTTGCGTATGCACTTCGTGAATATGCGGCTGTTATGGGTGATACCGTGCGTGCTGAAATTGCGGAAGCAATGACTGCGGTCCTTAAAGAAGCAGTTTCTGTATGCAATGAAAAAGACAGACTTCCCGACAGCTTGACATATGCGGACGGAAAGTTTACCGACAACGGCGTTTACTCGGAAGCCGCTCATTTTACAACTCTTTGGAGTGAGCTTATGGGAACCGGCGTATGCGGAGAGCTCAGAAGCAGAACGAATACCGTAAAACTGAATGTTATAGATAAAATGGGTCCAGCACCGAAATACAGAGCGCATCCGAACATCGGCAAGAGCGGTCTTTTCATAGGCGATTGTGTAAGGTTTGATATGCTTGTGAAGCTCGGACGCATTGAAACAATGTTTGATGAGCTTAAAGCGATTTTCTATCCTCAGCTTCAGGAGGGCCCCGGAACTCTGTGGGAGAATGAAGTTATCGAAGCTACAAGCCGCTGTCATGGATTCAACGCCCACGTAGGTGTACACCTTACACGTGACATACTCGGACTTAATCCTGTTGATGAAGTGAACAAGACTTTGGTAATCACTCCGCACCCTGCAAATCTCAGATGGGCAAGAGGTGTTGAAAAGACAAAAGCAGGATGCATTTCTGTTTCTTTTGTTTCCGTCAACGGACGTTTTGAACTAAAAGCGGTTGTACCAAGCTGCTATAAGTGCAGTGTTGAGCTTCCTCCGTATATCGCAGGACTCAGCGAAGATAATATTAAAATTGATGTTAGATATGTGTGATTAGTAAAAAGTAACAGGCGAAACTATGAAAAAATAGTTTCTGACTGTTACTTTTTACTTATTATTGACAAACTAACGGTGTTAGCATAATATTAACACCGTTAGTTTATTTTGCAAAAACACTATGATTCAAGAAAGGAATGCTTTTTAGCAGGGTATAAATAATGGCAAAACGCGGTTTGGACAGCGGACAGATATTTGATGAGGCGGAAAAACTTGTAACGGAGAAAGGGTATGATAATTTTTCTGTGAGGGAGCTTGCTTCAAGGTTAGGGGTGAAGCCTGCGTCTCTGTATAATCACATAAATGGACTTGAAGAAATAAATGTAGAAATTGCTTTGCGCTCTGCAAGCAAGATGGGAACAGCAATTCAAAATGCTGTAGCAGGAAAATCTCCTGACGAGGCCTTTATCGATGGAACAAGAGCATACAGAAAGTTTGCGATTGAAAATCCTGAGCTGTACAAGGCTTTTGTGAGGAGACCGCTGCTTAACGATGAAACAGCATTGCGTGCAGGTTTTCAAAGTTTTTCTCCGCTGCGTGATATTGTTATGAGTTACGGTTTAAGCGAGAAAGATTCTCTTAATTATATAAGAGGTTTACGCTCCGTTATGCATGGATTTATTGAACTGACAAATAACGGTTTTATGCAGAGGGGCGATATCTCGCAGGACGAAAGCTATGATGAGATTATGGCAAATTATCTTGCTGCGCTTAAATCAAAGTCATCGGATGCGGAGGTGAGGCCTTCATGATAAAGTATTATAAAAAGTATATTAAAAAATATTGGTACAGTTTTTTGCTCGGACCTTTCTTTATGGTGCTTGAGGCGTGCGGTGAGTTTGTTTTGCCGTACATAAATGCAAATATTATAAATGACGGAGCGGCGAGCGGAGATATTGATTATATTATAAAAAATGGAATATATATGGCGTTGATTGCGGCTGCAATGATGATTACTGGTATACTTGGCGCAAATTTTTCGATACGTGCGTCAACACGCCTTGCCGCAGGCATACGTCGTGATGTTTTTTGCCGTATTGAAAAGTTTTCGTTTGCAAACATTGACGATTTTACAACAGGGTCACTTATTACAAGAATCACAAATGATATTACACAGATTCAAAATTTCAGCCAGTCGCTTCTTCGTGGTATGTTCAGAAGTCCTGTTATGCTTATCGGCGCACTGATAATGTCATTTCTTTTGGAACCGTCACTTGCATGGATTATATTTATGATTGTCCCGTTTTTGGCGGCAGCCATTGCCATTATTATTAAAGTAGCTTCACCGCGGTATACAAAAATGCAGAAAGCGATTGATGGCCTTAATAACGGCGTAGGAGAGACGATTACTAATGAAAAGGTAATTAAGTCATTTGTAAGAGAAGAACACGAAATAAGCAAATTTGAACGCATTAACGATGAACTTTTGAATAAGAGTACATCTGCTTTGAAAGTTATGCTTTTCATGCAGCCTGTTTCCGCACTCGCAGTACATGCAACTACTGTTCTGGTTGTGTGGTTTGCGGGAAAGCCTATCATGATAGGTGATATGGAAATAGGTACACTTACGGCTTTCATTACATATCTGTCACAGGTGCTTACAGCACTTAACTTCCTAGCAAATATAATTCTTCAGGGAACACGTGCGGCTGCGTCAAACAGACGTATAAGAGAAGTTATGGAAGCTGAAATAGATATAGACGACAGAAATGCTGCAAACAAAGATAAAAAAGTTGAATACGGAGAAATTGAGTTCCGCTCGGTCGGATTCAGATATTTTAAAAAGAATCGAGAAAAGGTTATTGATTCAGTCAATCTGCACATAAATCCCGGTGAACTTGTTGGAATTATCGGTTCTACAGGGTCGGGAAAAACAACGCTTGTTTCGATGATTCCGAGACTGTACGATGCTGACAAGGGTGAAATTCTTGTAGACGGCGTGAATGTGAAAGATTATTCTCTTAATAATCTGCGCAGCGGAATTGCTATGGTGCTTCAGAAAAATACGCTGTTTTCAGGTACTATAGCCGAGAATCTGCGTTGGGGAGATGAAACCGCAAGCGACGAAGAAATTGTACATGCCGCAAAAATTGCGCAGGCAGATTCATTTATCAGATCGTTTCCGCAGGGTTACGACAGCGATATAGGACGCGGCGGCGCAAATTTGTCCGGAGGTCAGAAACAAAGACTTTGTATTGCAAGAGCTCTGCTAAAAAAGCCAAAGATTATTATTTTGGACGATTCTACAAGCGCCGTAGATACAAAAACCGATGCGTCAATACGCACAGCATTTCGTGAGCAGCTTTCCGATACTACGAAAATTATAATTGCACAGCGTATTACATCTGTTTGTGATGCGGACAAAATTATTGTAATGGACGGCGGACGGGTTGTAGGGGCAGGCTCTCATTCAGAGCTTATTGATTCGTGTGAGACATACCGTGAGATTTATTACTCTCAGAAAGACAGAGAGGAGGTATAAGGCATATGGACAATCTGAAAAAAGAAAGACTTGATAAAAAGTACAGCAATTATTCTTCCGCAAATGCGTCTCGAAGAACGGAGATGAATGTAGGAAGAGGCGGCGGAGCTATGGCAAAGGGAGCTATGGGAAAATCCGGAAAGCCTAAAAACACGATGAAGACACTTGTAAAGCTTTTTAAATATCTGTCATCGGAAAGACTTTTGTTTCTGATTGCTGTATTGTGTGCCGTCATAAATACTATTTCTTCATTGGGAGCATCGTATATGCTGCGCCCGATAATGAATACGTTTTTGTATTATGATCCTGCGGCGGGTGATATTTCATCGCGGCTTTCAGGTTTGTTTAAAGGTCTGATGCTTATGGCGTCTGTCTGTGCGCTGTCGGTGTTCACTCAATGGCTTCAGCAGCGTATAATGCTTAACGTCTCACAGCGTTCCTTGAAAAATATGAGAAAAGATTTGTACAATAAGCTGCAGTCTTTGCCTGTCAGATATTTTGACACACATTCCGCAGGTGATATCATGAGCCGTTTTTCAAATGATGTTGATGCGGTAGGAGAGATGCTTAATACAACATTGATTCAGATTATATCGGGTGTAATTACAATAGTCGGCACCATTGTTCTGATGCTGTATACAAATTGGATTTTGGGGCTTATTACTATTATTATGACGCCTATACTGACGATTGCGAGCAAAGCAATTTTAAAGCACGGCAGAAATGCGTATGTCAGACAGCAGAAAACTCTGGGTATGCTGAACGGATTTTCCGAGGAGACGATTTCAGGTCAGAAAGTTGTAAAGGTGTTCAATCATGAAGATACGGCGATAGACGAGTTTGAATATTTAAATGACAATCTTTGCGAAGCTCAGATTAAGGCTCAATTCTGCTCGGGAATTATGGGCCCTGTAACACACCAGCTCTGTAATGTTTCATATGCGATTACAGCTTGCGTAGGGGCCGTACTTGTTGTTACAAAGGGGTTTGATATTGGCGGTCTTGCGATTTCCGTAAACTATACAAGAACTTTCAACCGTCCGATTAACGAGATTTCCATGCAGATGAATACTGTGTTTTCAGCGCTTGCAGGTGCGGAGCGTGTCTTTGAAGTTTTGGCAGAAGAACCGGAGCAGCCTGACGAAAATGTTCAAAAGATTGATTCAGTCAAAGGCCATGTAGTGCTTGATAATGTAAGCTTTGGCTATACACCTGATGTTACGGTGCTGCATAATATTTCACTTTACGCAAAGCCGGGTCAGAAAATTGCGTTTGTCGGTTCGACAGGCGCGGGAAAGACAACTGTAACAAATTTGCTGTCGCGTTTTTATGATATTGCCGAGGGTTCCATTACGGTAGACGGTGTTCCGATTGAGCAGATTGACCGGGGTTTTCTGCGCTCAAATATTGCAATGGTTTTGCAGGATACGCATTTGTTTACCGGTACAGTTATGGAGAATATACGCTACGGAAGACTTGATGCGTCTGACGAAGAAGTTACCGAAGCTGCCAAAGTTGCTTCGGCTCATTCATTTATAATGAATCTTGAAAACGGATATCAGACTGTTCTTGAAAATGACGGAGCAAACCTCTCGCAGGGTCAACGTCAGCTTCTTAATATTGCGCGTGCCGCAATCAGCCGTGCTCCAATACTTATACTTGATGAGGCGACCAGTTCTGTAGATACGAGAACTGAACGCCACATAGAAGAGGGTATGGATGCTCTCATGGAAGACCGCACTACGTTTGTTATTGCACACAGGCTTTCTACTGTCCGCAAATCAAATGCTATAATGGTGATTGAGCAGGGCAGAATAGTTGAACGCGGTACTCACGAAGAACTGCTTGCAATGAACGGAAGATATGCTGATCTTTATCATGAAATTGCTGAACTTGAATAAATTTATGCTGCTATGCTAACAATAGGTGTGACTATGCGTAAGAAAAAATATAAATAAATAGAAATGATATGTAGCAAATGGTACACTTGCTGTAAAAGAGGTCGGCTGCCAACTAAT
>JAFTXL010000118.1 GCA_017464985.1 Clostridia bacterium
ACAACCTTTTTTATTTGCCATTGTAATGTCGCTCTCATATGTATCGCCTATCATAACTATCTCGTCTGTGGCGATTCCGTATTTGCTGCAAAGTAAATCAAGCATATATGTACCGGGTTTTCCGATCATTACTTCTGATTTTTTATTGCAACACCATTCAATTGCGGCTGTCATTGCGCCGCAACCGGGAAATCTTTTTTGCTCTTCACCCGGATAAGTCCTGTCCACGTTACATGTAAAAATATGCTTTGCATGCAGTCCTGCGCGTACAGAACGGGTAAGCTTTTCAAAAGTTATCTCAGGGTCAAAACCTATTATTAAGTTTTCTGCTGTTTCCTCGCATTCCGTATACTCAACACCTAAATCAGAAAACTCCTGTTTAAGCATATTCGTTCCGGATATATATAAATTTTTTAATGCTTTTTCTTTTGCAAAGCATGCTGCTGCGTATCCTGCCGTGATTACATCAGACTCTTCACAGGGAACACCGAGTTTAATAAGCTTTTTGTAAATACGTTCTCTGTTTCCCGCAGAATTGTTTGTGAGGAAGAAAGTATTTACCCCTTTTTCTCGAAGCTTTGTTATTACATCCAAAGCTCCGTCAATTATTTTACTTCCGTAATACACTGTACCGTCTAAGTCGAATGCAGCAATCTTTATTTTATTAAACATTGTTCTGCTCCTAAAAATTCTCCTCTACGGTAGGGATAATCATATTTTCTTTAAGTTCTTCTGCGCTCAGGAAAGGTGCCAGATCTTCAAGCGGCGCGGATACCAAAGTACCGTCTTCAAGACGTTTTGTTGCGGATTTTGGTTCAAAATTCTGATTCTCCGAAACAAATACTTCGCATATGAATGCGCCTTCTTTTTCAAAAGCTTTGTCAAGCGCGGTTTGGATTTCGCTGTTGCTGTGGCATGCACAATAATTGTATCCGTATGCCGCGGCGAGTTTTTCCATGCTCGGGAAATTCAAATCATGGCTTTCTTCACCGATACCGACAAGCGGTTCGCCAAAGAAGTTTTTCTGTGTCTGACGGATTGAGTGATATCCGCCATTATTTATAACAAAGAGTTTAACAGGCATTTTGTTTGTGAGTATTGTCTGAAGCTCCTGCAGATTCATCTGTATACTTCCTTCGCCTGTAAGACATACAATCTCACGGAAATTATCTGCTGCACACGCGCCGATTACAGCCGGGAGATCATATCCCATAGATGCTATAGCAGAGTTTATAATAAATCTCTGGCCTTTTTTTATGGTATATGCATGGCTTCCTACAACGCAGGCTGAACCGTTTCCTACAACTGTTGTGTAGTCTTCGGGAAGTCTGTTGCTGAGTTCTTTTATAAATGCGTATACATTTGCTTTTCCCTCTGCTTCGTAATGCTTAGGCAGAACAACAGGGTATTTCTTTTTCCATGAGAGACATCTTTCTCTCCAAGAATCCTCACAGCCTGTGCTTTCGTTTTCAAAAGCATTATAAAGCTTTTCCATTACATCTTTTACGTCTGCACATACGGGAAGTTCTACATGTAAAGTAGGTTTTTTCAATTCTTCCGGATCAACATCAACCATTATAACTTTTGCGGCTCTTGCCCATGTTTTATAGTTATAACCGACTTGCCTTATGCTGAGACGGCTGCCGAGCGAAAGCACCAAATCACTGTTCTGAATTGCAAAGTTTCCGGCTCTGTCACCCATGATACCGGCTCTTCCTGTGTAACGGTCGTGGTCATCCGCAATGAGGTCAATGCTGTTCCAACCCGTAACTACGGGAATATTAAGTCTTTCTACAAGTTTTGTAAAAATATCAAATCCGCCGGAAGTACGGATTGCGCTGCCTGCGTTGATAACAGGGCGTTTTGACTCGATAAGCATTTTCTTTATTTCATTTATTGTATCTTCTGATACAGGTGTTGCTTTTTCGGAAGCAAACTCATTTTCGTCAAAATCTATGAGGTCGTCTGTTTCAATGTATGCGCCCTGTACATTAAGAGGAATATCAAGCCAGCACGGACCGGGTCTGCCGTTTTTAGCAAGGAATAAAGCTTTGCTGAGACAGTATTTGATTTTCAAAGGATCAGTGACCATTTCGCAATACTTGGTCATGCATTCTACCGCTTTTGTAATATCAAACTCCTGGTCTCCCATAGCTCTCAAATTAAGGCCGGTACTTCTTGCTGTAGTATCATAACGAACTTGTCCTGATATAACAAGCATAGGAATGGAATCAAGCCATCCGCCTACAACGCCTGTAATCGCATTTGTTCCTCCGGGACCGGTAGTGACGCATAAAGCGGCAATTTTATTATTTATACGAGCGTAGCTCTCTGCGGCAATTGCGCAGGCCTGCTCGTGATGATTGTATATTGAATGAAGCTTAGGGTTATGACCTAAACTGTCGTTTAAATGCATAGCACCGCCGCCTGTTACGGTGAAAACTGTGTCTATGTCATGTGCAGCTAAAAAGTCTGCAATGTAGTCCGATAATTTCATTTTCATAATACAAAACCTCTATTAGATATTGTGATATTTAATCATGTACATACTAATTTAGTTTATCACAGCCGTGCTGTACTGTCAAAGTAAATATAATATATTCCGAAATCGGTTTGAATATTAGAGGAAATATATACCAAGGTATAATATAAATTTTTTCATAATTCATGTTCCCTGTCCGAGTGATAAAGAGTAAACGCAAGAATCAGTGGGAAGGAAGTGAATAATGGATAGGCGTAACGGAAAGAAGAGTATACCGGAGTTCCGAGCCAAAGACCTATAATTACTATAAGCGCCGGGAGGGAAAGTAAAAATTCCTTCCTCTTTTTTACGGCGTTAAAAACACAGCATAACACAGCAAGCCAAACATGAAGGCCGATACTGTGTAATGGTTCAAAAAAGACAGAGTGTCTCGAAAAACCGAAATACATATTGGACAGTTTTGCGATTATATTATTTGAATCGGCTTTTGCAATGCTGTAATTGTTTTTTGTAACTGTTTCAGAGTATTGCGCGTAGTCGTATCCTCCGTTCCAATATCCCTTAGTCTGGTCGACCCATGCTTTAAAATATTCATCCGGATATTTCAATCCTAACTTGCCCCATAGTTTAATGTATTCTGTAATATTTTCTTCAAAGTATTCGGTGTTATTGCTTTTCATTTCTATTTTTATCGGGTCTGAAAGCCAGCTTGTATAAAGTTCCGGAACTTCTTCTATGTCGAGAATTTCCGATATCAATGCAGTCTCTTCTTCTGTGAGTTCATGCCCGTCTGCAATCACTCTTGAAATCTGCTGGAGAGGAATGGAAAGTGCTTCGGTATAATCTGTTCCCGATACGGTGAGTGCGGAAACAATAGGATTTGTTAATATCCAGCAAAAGACAAATACACTTGCCATTGTAATAAGCAGTTTTTTATAATTTTTCACAAGAAAAACTGTGAATATCAGCAAACATACCAGATATACAGGCCATCCGTTTGTTCGTGAAAGACAAAAAACAATTCCCCCGATTGCGAAAACGATATAATTTAAAATCTGATTATTTCCGAGCTTGTTCATAATGCGGTACATTGAAGCTACTATCAGTAAAGTTGATATGCCGAAGAGTACATCCTTCCAGATTGTAATGCTGAAAGCGATATTGTAGGGAAGAAGCGCGTACACCGCATATGAAAGAATTACAAAAAGCTTTGGTATTCCTGCCTGATAAAGCGTGAAAAGTCCGTAGGTGAAGCAAGCGGCAATAACAATAATCTGAAATACACAGTAAAAAGCGACTGCGGCATTTGAACTGCCGAACAGCGTATACCCTGCACTCATTATTATTTTAAGAAGTATTGTGTGCCAAAAAGGATGCCTGTTTGTGTACTCCTGAGTATAAATCTGATCCATCTGATTTATGGAATCCTGGGTAGCGTTTCCGGGGTATTCTACAAGAAGCAGATGTACCAAATTAATAAACACAATTGAAAGGAATATTCCGAGAATAAAAATAAGTGATTTTTTTGAATCAGATATTCTCGGCTTTACGGAACAGTCAAGGGGAACTCTGACACTTATCCAACTCAGGATGTTAAACGCGACAAAAGATCCCCCGACAAGGCTGCATACTATATTTAATAAATTAAGCAGTTGATTTGTTGAATGTGCAATAATTTCTAAATCACGGGATTGTGAAAACAGAGAATAGTTAGCTGCCAAAGTTATGATCGAGAATGTAGCAGAAAGAAAACACAGAAGCCCAATATGGTTCAGCTTATTTACAGGTCTTACATAGTAATTGTCGCAGATACAGAAAACACTTCCGAGCGCACATAACGCATAAACACTAAAATACGCATCGGTATGAGCTAAGTTTGACAGCCATGCGATTATAAAAACAGCCTGTATGAGAACTAAAATATTACTTTTTTGTTTAACGTTCAATTTCATTCAATAATTCTTTGCCTTTCTGTTGATGCAATAATATATTGTTATAAAAAGTGTCAGCCGGAATCAGCCGAACGCGACAACAATGTATTCATCCTGTTCAACAATAATATATCCGCTCTCCGGTATTTTTTCTCCGTCAGCTAACTGTTCTGCAAACGTTAATGCCTCTTCAAACTGTTCTTCTGTTCCTTGAATAAAGTTATCGTATCCGAGGTAAGAATAAATCCGCAGAAGCTCTGTGTTGACTTCTTTAAAAGCATCAATTCCCCATGTTATAACAGAGAGATGATTTGTCTGTGCTATCGAAAAACCGTATTTTTCTGACGGAACACCTGCTGACATACTCTGTGCAAATTTTCCGAAGAGCACATCTAGTGCTTTGTAACGCATGTCTTCTTTACTTGCAAATTTATAGTCGTATATGCTGTCGGACAGGGTGTATTCTCCGACAAAAACAATAGGTTTGCTCAAATCGTAATTTTCTGCAAGTTCTTCTCCCGCAAGGCGCAGAACAGACATCTCTTCTTCACTTTGCTGAT
>JAFTXL010000119.1 GCA_017464985.1 Clostridia bacterium
GGAATTTTATGAGAATAACCGAAAATAAAATAGAATACAGGCAGCTTATGTTTGCTGTAGCATGTTTTTTACAGTGTGTGTCCGTCCATATAAGCATACTGATAAACAACGCGGGGCAGGCTTCTTGGCTGATAGTTATTTTGTCGGGTCTTATGGGAATTGTGGGTTGCCTTTTAATGGCAGGACTTTGCGGCGTGTATGGGCGGCGTAATTTATATGAAATGTTAAAATCAGGTTTAGGCAAATATATAGGAACAGTTGTTGCAATTGCATATGTATGTTTTTTCTTTTGGAAATTCTGTGACACTTTATTTGAATTTACGTCGTTTATAAAGAGTACAGTTCTTCTTAAAACTCCGTCATGGATAATAGATGTGTTGATCATAGTTGTATGCGTTTCAGCAGCCAGAAAGGGTGCTGCAGTTTTCAGCAGTATGAGTTTTGGTATTGCGGTCATAGTGCTTTCATTTATTGTTCTGTCAGGTATTTTGCTTATTCCGAATTCTGATATTCAGAATTTTTTGCCTGTTTTTTCTAACGACTTCAAATCGTACATGAACAGTTTTTTTGTGTCGTCCGCCGAACCTTTCGGCGAAATTGTGGCTTTCTTGATGATAATCCCGTTTCTAAAAAAAGAAGAGAAAAATAAAAAGCTTGTAAAGGCGCTTACATGGGGTGTTGTGATAGGAACACTGACAATTCTGCTTGAAGTAATGAGAGATGTATCCGCACTCGGTGTGTTTTCAAGGTTTTTCACGTATCCGTCTTTTGAAAGCATAAGATTGATTGATGTCGGAGAGGTATTCAGCCGTGTCGAGATAATATATGTTATTTTGTATACATTTTTAACATTTTTTAAAGGAACTGTTCTGTTGTTCGCGCTTTCGGAAATGGTAAAAGGGGTGACGAAAACAAAACGTTTTAGTTTTATACCGGTTATAAGTCTTATGGCTTTTCTTACAACAACTCTCGGAAATGACCGTGTGTTTAACGGCATATATATGGACTTTAAAATGAATATGATAATAAACTGGATTTTTGCCTATATAATTCCGGCAATTTTGCTTGCTGTAGGATTTATCGGTGTTACCATTAAATTATATAAAGGAAGAGCATCAAAGGAATCACTTTCGGTGTCATAAGGCAGGGCAATCGCTTGCGAAAAATCTTTATTTTGATATGTGAACGTTAAAAAATTCTTTTGACAATACATTCTGATAAATGTAATATATATGCAAAGGGAATACCTCAGATATGCGGTTATTCTCCCGGAAACTTAAACGAAATAATCGCAGTGTTTCGGTAAAAAATGTGCGATTATTTCGTTTTCTCTATAAGTAATATGATTACAATTTGTAACATACAAAGCATGATTTGTAAAATCTCAAAATCACTCATTTTGAAAACCTCCTTTTCGCAAAGTAGTGGCAGTTTTGCATGCCCGGTTCTAAGCAAAAAGAAGAATAACCGCTCCCCCGATACCGGAGGTGTCCCCCAAGAGAAATAGTATCAGCTGTCGGTTTAACAATCAATGATAAAAGGAATTATTTCCCAAGAAATACAGCTGTTTTCAAATGAACGAAAATTGATTATCAAAAAAAAATGTGGTATTCTAAAATAGTTATTTGAAAGCCGTCGAAAGCTTTTTTATACACCTTTGGTATTTGGGAGGTCATTATGAAATTAAGTACACTGTTTGCGCAGCAGAGACCTGTTTTATCATTTGAAGTTTTTCCGCCTAAGACAAGTGACAGCTATGAAAGCGTTAAAAGTGCAACTGAAGCTATAGCACAGCTTTCACCGGATTTTATGAGCGTTACATATGGTGCAGGAGGCGGTACAAGTGAATTTACAGTTTCAATAGCTGAAAATCTTTTAAAGAATTACGGTGTTACGCCTCTTGCGCATCTTACATGCGTATCTTCTTCAAAAGAGCATGTACACAGACAGCTCGAAAAGCTAAAAAATGCAGGCATTAAAAATATTATGGCGCTCAGGGGTGATATACCGAAGGATGCTCCGCCTAAGAGTGAATGGTCGTATCATTATGCAAACGAACTGATTGCTGACATTAAAGCTTTCGGTGATTTTTGCATAGGAGGAGCATGTTATCCTGAGGGACATGTAGAGTCGGCAAACAGCCGTGATGATATTTATTATCTTAAGCAAAAAGTTGATGCCGGATGCAGTTTTCTTACTACACAGATGTTTTTTGACAATAATATTTTATATAACTATTTATATAAAATACGTGAGGCAGGTATTACTGTTCCTGTAGTCGCCGGAATCATGCCTGTTACACACGCAAGCCAGATTAAGAGAATATGCGGACTGTCAGGTACTTATTTACCTCAGCGCTTTAAGCAGATAGTTGACCGCTTTGGTGATGATGTAAATTCTATGAAGCAGGCGGGCATTGCATACGCAACAGAACAGATAATAGATTTATATGCAAACGGTGTAAATGCAGTACATGTTTACTCTATGAATAAGCCTGAGGTTGCGGAAAAAATACAGGATAATCTTTCTTATATAATAGGTAAGAAGAAATAACAGGATTAAAAAATGCTGTCTTCGGAAATTGTATTAAAAAAATATACTGATATAAAAATAAGTATTAAAGAGACGCTGCGCTATATGGGTTGTGATGGAAGACACGGCGAGGTTACGGAGGAAATATGCAGTCTTGCAAAAGATTGCGCGGAGGAACTTGCGCCGCTTCTTGATTGCAGCGTATTAAGCTGCATATATCCGCTTGAACTGTGCGGAGAAAACAAAGTCAAAATAGGCTGCTGCGGCGAAACGGAAAGCAAAAGTCTGTATAAAAATCTGAGCGGATGCACGGCAGTTATTATATTTGCAGCGACAATCGGATTTGACTGTGACAGACTTCTTGCAAAGTATAAGAAAATTATGCCGAGCAGAGCCGTTGCGGTGCAGGCGGCAGGAACTGCCGCGATAGAAGAACTGTGTGATACTTTTTGTAATGAAGAAGCAGGAAGGCTCGGCCAAGACGGATTATTGCTGAAACCGCGTTTTAGTCCCGGTTATGGAGATTTTGATATCGGATTTCAGCGTAATATTTTTACAGCGCTTGAATGTAGCAAAAGGACAGGAATAACTCTCAAAGAGAGTTGCCTTATGATACCGTCCAAATCGGTGACGGCAGCAGTCGGAATTTATGGGAGATGACATATTATGAACATAATTGACAGAATAAAAGACGATTTTGTTTTCTTTGAGGGAGGAATGGGAACTCTTCTTCAGGCTCGCGGACTTATGCCGGGTGAGCTTCCGGAGACTTGGAACATTCTGAAACCGGACGTTATTACGGAAATACATTCTGCATACCTTAATGCAGGGTGTAATATCATAAAAACCAATACTTTCGGGGCAAACATATTAAAATACAGCCTTGAAAAGGATAATGACGGCATAAGCCTTGAAAGTGTGATTGAAGGCGCTGTTCTGAATGCGAAAAAGGCAATAAAGAATGTAAAGGGAGAAAATTCCGATGATACATATATTGCACTTGATATAGGACCTTTGGGTAAATTACTGAAGCCTCTCGGAACGCTGGCTTTTGAAGATGCGGTTGAAATTTTTGCTCAGACTGTCAGAATCGGTGTTAAATGCGGTGTCGATCTCATTTTAATAGAAACAATGAATGACGCGTATGAGCTTAAAGCGGCAGTTCTTGCGGCTAAGGAAAACTCTGATTTGCCGGTGTTTGCAACCTGCGCATTTGACGAAAAAGGAAAACTTATGACAGGCGCAGATGTAAAGGCGGTTATCGCGCTTTTAGAGGGTCTCAGAGTCGATGCCCTCGGTATGAACTGCAGTCTCGGGCCTAAACAGCTTAAAAATTTTGTGTCGGATTTTTCTAAATACAGTTCTTTGCCTGTAATAGTTTGTCCTAATGCCGGACTTCCGGCTTTTGAAAACGGAAAGACCGTATTCAAAGTTCTTCCTGAGGAATTTGCCGAGGATATGGCGGATATTGCGTCAATGGGCGGTCGTATTTTGGGTGGCTGCTGCGGAACAACTCCGGAGCATATGAGAGCTGTTACTGAAAAATTGGAATCAGTTAAACCGTGTGAAATTACAGAGAAAAATTACACATTTGTGTCTTCGTATACACATGCTGTTGAAATAGGAAATGCGCCTGTGCTGATAGGTGAGCGTATAAATCCTACAGGTAAGGCGAAGCTTAAAGCGGCGCTCCGTGAGCATAATATTGAATATATTTTGAATGAGGGCGTCCGTCAGCAGGAGAAAAATGTTGATATACTCGATGTAAATGTAGGTCTTCCGGAAATCAACGAGGCGGAAATGCTGTGTGAGGCTGTATACGGTCTTCAGGAGATACTTGACCTCCCGTTGCAGCTTGATACATCGGACGCGGAGGCCATGGAGAAGGCTTTGCGTATATATAACGGCAAGCCGATGATAAATTCCGTATGCGGAAAAACTGAGAGTATGAAAAAGATTTTCCCGCTTGCGGCAAAATACGGCGGCGTAATTGTCGCTCTTACATTGGATGAAAACGGAATCCCCAATACCGCCGAGGGCAGAGCTGAAATTGCGGAAAAGATATACAAAACGGCGTTATCTTACGGAATAAAAAGAAAAGACATAATCGTAGATACACTTGCAATGACGGTCAGCTCTGACTCTTCGTCTGCGCTTACCACATTAGAGGCACTTAAAATTATACGTGACAGATTCGGCGGAAATACGATTCTCGGTGTTTCAAATATTTCATTCGGACTTCCTGCGCGTGATGTCATAAACAGCACATTCTTTGCTCTTGCGATGCAAAACGGTCTCAGTGCGGCAATTATGAATCCCCATTCAAAGGAAATGATGTCGGCGTATTACAGCTTTAAAGCTCTCTGCAATATGGACGAAAACTGTGCCGGTTATATAGAGTGTATGAAAGATTACGCGGGTACTGTCTCTGCTCCGGTGGCAAATGTTCAGCCTGCAGGCAGGACTTCGGACGGTACATCGGATAGAACATCTTCCGGAAGCACACGGGGCGGAGGAGAAAATACTCTTCAAAAGGCGATAATGAAAGGGCTCAAGAAACAAGCAGCAGCGGAGGCTGAAATACTTCTTGAATCAATGCAGCCGCTTGAAGTAGTAAATAGTATGGTTATTCCCGCGCTTGACTGCATGGGCAAAGGCTTTGAAAAAGGAGAAATATATCTTCCTCAGCTTTTGATGTGTGCCGAAGCTGCAAAAGAAGCTTTTGAAATAATAAAGGGGCATATGAAAAAGGACGATACGGCAGAAGCCGGCGCCTCAAAGGGAAGTATTGTCCTTGCTACTGTAAAAGGAGATATACACGATATAGGAAAGAATATCGTAAAAGTTCTGCTCGAAAATTACGGATACAATGTAATCGACCTCGGAAAAGATATTCCGCCGGAGGATGTTGTATGTGCGGTAAAGAAGAATAATATAAAACTTGTAGGATTGAGCGCTCTTATGACGACAACTGTTCCGGCTATGGCAGAAACGATAAAACTTTTGCATGAGTCGGACTGTGAATGCTGCGTAGTTGTGGGCGGCGCGGTGCTTACAGAGGAATATGCCCAGATGATAAATGCGGATAAATATGCCGCGGATGCTATGGAAACTGTAAGATATGCCGAAAGAATTTTTTTGGGAAAATAAGTTGTAAAGATAATACTGATATTGTATTATGAAACTTAAGATAAAATAATAAAAGGAGTTGTTTATTATGGCAAAATTAAAAGACAGCAAAGGCATGAAAGCAGCAAGTAAACTCGGAGATGATTTTAAGAAGTTTGCATTTAAAGGAAATATTGTAGACATGGCAGTCGGTGTTGTTGTAGGTTCGGCATTCACCGCTATTGTGACATCTCTTGTCTCCGATATTATTACACCTCTTATTTCAATTATCACAGGAGATGTAAACTATCAGGACTTATATGTGATTTTAAATAAATCAAAGTTGGCAGCGCCTATTCCGGACGGAACTCCGCTTGCTGACGCGCAGGCTCTCGGTGCTGTTACACTGAACTACGGAAACTTTATCAATGCTATAATAAGCTTCTTCCTTATTGCGATTTCTGTTTTTGCGGTTGTAATGATTATTAAAAACGCAAATGTGAAAGCAAGAAAAGCAGAAGCCGCTGCTGCCGCAAAAGCTGCAGAGGAAGCTGAAAAGGCTGCTGCTGAGGCTGCTGCTCTTAAAAAGATTTGTCCGTTTTGTCAAACAGAAATTCATGTCAATGCAACACGTTGTCCGCATTGCACATCGGAACTTGATAAAGAATAACAGCTTTGCTCTTTGAAATAGTATATTAAGGAAAGACTCAGATGGGAGGATTGTCTTTTGGAGCAGTCGGGAAATGAAAAAATTAAACACAAGTCAAAAAACAGTGTTGTGAAACGTATTTTTTCGTGGAAGAATATCCTGTATTTTTGCGTATGTGCCGCGGTATTATTTTTAGCTGTAGAATATACGTCAAAGGCGATTGCTCTGCACGGTACTGACACGCTTGATGACGGTGCAAGTGTTATATCGGAGGCGGACGGAGCTTTGACAGTCAGCTCGATTCCCGATGTAGACGATATATGGCAATTTTCCGAGGAGTTTTCTGCACTTAATGCGACTCACAA
>JAFTXL010000120.1 GCA_017464985.1 Clostridia bacterium
AAATGTCTTTTGATGTGAACCTGAGTATGGGAGAGGACGGATTGTTTAATTTTCGGTATCTGTCTTATCTTGGCGGTAAAACCGTAACGGTAAACAAGTATCTATATTCATATATACGGCAGAAAGAGTATAGTTTATAGCTTAAAATACATATGTATGATATAAATACGACTGAATCAGCATATTGGGGATATTTGGATTTGTATAAATCAATCGGCATTATGAGCGGAGAGTCGGCGGAAGATCTTTATAAATGTTTCTTTCAGAAGTACATTGATAAATTGTCCCAATGCATTTCCGACAGCGGCGCGGGCAAACGGCTTCGGATTAAATGCTGCAAAAAACTTCTTTGGCTTCCCGGATTTTCGGAATGTGTGAAAAATGTGTTGCCGTCTAAGGTATACAGTAGGAAATTGCTCAAGATGGCAAAAATAAGGCCGGTGCTTTTTGTATATTCCTGTGTGAAAATTTTGTTGATATAGATTATTACAAACGATAGATGAGTGGAAGTAGAAATGATAAGTGTAATTATTCCTGTATTTAATGTGGAAAAGTATCTTGTGCGTTGCGTAGATTCAGTTTTGTGCCAATCGTACAGGGATTTTGAAATTGTTCTTGTAGATGATGGCTCGTCAGATGATTCCGGCAAAATCTGCGATGATTATGCAGAAAAAAACGATAATATTAGAGTAATACATCAGGAAAATAAAGGCCTTTCCGGCGCGAGAAATACGGGGTTGTGTGCTGCAAAAGGTGAATATGTGTATTTCCTTGACAGCGACGATCTTATTCATTCTGATTGTCTAAAAGTGCATTTTAATGCTATTAAAAAGACGGGGACAGCTATCAGCATTGCGATGCTTACTGAATTCCAAGAGGCGGCAGATATCAATTATGAAACATACACAGAGGATTGTTTTGTTGAAACTTTTACCAATCTGGAATCGATGGCAAAGCTTACAGATGCTATGGAGTTCATTGTCGCCTGTAATAAGCTGTATAAAAAGACTTTGTTTGAAAATATTTCATTTCCTGAAGGAAAAGTTCACGAGGATGAATTTGTGGCGCATAAGCTGCTGCATGCAGCCGGCAAAGTTTCATTCAGCCATATAAGTGTATATTTCTACTACAAAAATTACAGCGGAATCACCAAGGGTTCGTATAACTTGCGCAGATTGGATGCTTTAGAAGCATTTGAAGACAGAATTCAGTTTTATGAATCCCTCGGATTGCACGAGCTGAGATGTGGGGCGGTCAGAGATTACATGGATTTGATTATAAGAAATTACCAGCTTGTACAATGTGAGTTAAATAATAAAAAAGTATGCAGACAGTTAAAGAATACATTTAAAAAATGTCTGAGAACTGAAAAAGAAAGCTGCGGCTTTAAGCTCAACGTAGATCAATCTCTTTATATTTTTGCGTATCCTTACACTGCTAAAATATTACTTCATTTAATGTCTGCATTCCGAAAAACAGAAAAAATGTTCAAACATTAATATATATCGGGGCAATAATGCGGCTGTGAAAGAGCCCGTAATAGCAGCGCTGTAATGGTACAATTGGTTGTGGACAGTAAATAAAAAACAAATGACTCGATTGTGATATAATGCTTTCGACGAAAAAAACAAAACAAAGGAGTCATTTATGAATCAGATTATAGCATCGGAAGCAAAGCATCGTCAACGGGTTATTAGGTATGCAAAAAAGAACGGAGTAACAAGGGCAGCTGATCGTTTTCATTGCTGCAGGCAGGCTATTTACAATTGGAAGAAACGGTATGACGGTAAATCATGGAAAAGTTTAGTTGAAAAAAGCCATAGACCTAAAAGTCATCCGAGGCAGCACACAGAAGATGAAATTAAGTTGATTCTTCGCTACTATCCGTATTACAAAAATGATAAGCTTTTGTTGTGGCAAAAAATAAAGGAAAACGGCTATGCTCGCAGTTATAAAGTCATGCTGAGAAAGCTTAATTCTCTGATAAAAGACACAGAAAAAGCCAAACGAAAAGGACGTAAGCCGAAAGAATATAAAAGAGCAGAATTTCCGGGGCAAAAGGTGCAAGTAGATGTAAAATATGTACCAAGTTACTGTGTATCAAACGGGCAGAAATACTATCAATATACAGCAGTTGATGAGTGTACAAGATATACGTTTCGTGAAATATATGATGAACACAGTACATACAGTTCAGTCGATTTTCTGTGCAAATTGATACGGTATTTTCCTTTTAGAATAATAGAAATACAGACAGATAACGGAACTGAATGGACAAATGCATTACTAACAAAGGATCCGACTAAAAAAACATTATTTGAAAAAGGGTTAGAAGAAAATGAAATAAAGTATCACCGTATCCGAATAGCAACACCACGGCACAACGGCAAAGTAGAAAGACAGCATCGTATTGATGAAAATAGGTTTTATTCGAAAATGAGAATGTACAGTTTGGAAGATGGACGAGAACAGATTCGGAGATATAACATAAAATCTAACAGTTACGTGAAGATCTGTTTAGGATATAGAAGTCCTAAGGAAGTATTGGAAGAATATTTAAGTGTAATGATTTAGGAGTATAAGGGATTGCTCCGATAATATCGGAACAATCCGCATGAAAACATTATATGCACAAACCGTTGTCAAGGTCGGTAGTATTTTCTTACAAAAATCGCCACCTCATCCCTTGACAAGTCGAGTTATGAGGAAAGTGTCAACAATCATTGACGACTATAGAACGTGTCAAGTTTCATCATGCGCATATTCTTGAAAAAAGCGAATATCAGATATATAATACAGATAATAGCGTATATTATTTTCGCGTTTTGAAAGGAGATAATTATTACAAATGGGACTTATAAAAGCGGTAAAAGAAGCAGTATCAAGCTCATTTGCCGATCAGTGGAAAGAGTTCTTTTACTGTGACGCAATAGATAAAGATGTTTTGATGACAAAAGGACAGAAGAGAACAGGCAGAAATTCATCAAATACAAAGTTGAGTGACAATATTATATCAAACGGTTCGGTCATTGCTGTAGCCGACGGACAGTGTATGTTTATCGTTGAACAGGGAAAAGTTGTTGAAGTATGCGCTGAGCCCGGTGAATTTATATATGACAAATCTACAGAGCCGAGTATATTTGCCGGAAATCTGGGTGAAAGTCTGATTCAGACGTTTAAGACAATCGGAAGACGTACTACTTTTGGAGGAGATACAGGAAAAGACCAAAGAGTGTATTATATAAATACAAAAGAAATTATGGACAATAAATTCGGAACGGCAAATCCTGTTTTATTCCGTGTTGTTGATTCTAAAATAGGATTGGATATAGATATGAATATACGCTGCAACGGTGTGTATTCGTTTGTTATATCAAATCCGCTTCTTTTCTATACAAATGTGTGTGCAAATGTACAGAACGAATTCAGCAAATCAGAGATTGAAAGTCAGCTTAAATCAGAGTTTATGGATGCTCTTTCTCCTGCTTTATCAAAGTTGTCAGATCTTGAAATCAGACCTAATCAGCTTATGAGCCATACAGCAGAGCTTAAAGCTGCGATGAATGAAGCCCTTTTACCTATATGGGGAGAATTTCGCGGCCTTCAAATAAAATCAATTGCTCTGAATCCTATAACGCTTACAGCTGAAGATGCAAAAATTCTCCAAAATGCGCAGCTTAAAGGAATGTATAAAGATCCCACAATGGCAGCAGCGACTCTTGTAGAGGCTCAGGCAGAGGCTATGAAAGCGGCTGCATCAAATAAAGCAGGTGCTATGACAGGCTTTATGGGAATGGGTATGGCGATGAACGCCGGAGGAGGTATGAACGCTCAGAATCTGTATGCTATGGGACAGCAACAGCAGGCTGCTCAGGCACCGGTTCAGTCTCAGGCTCAGCCGCAGCAGACTCCGATTCAGCCAAAAGCAGGCGCAAATGAGTGGAAATGTGCATGCGGAGCTGTTGCGATAGGCAAATTCTGTACAGAGTGCGGAGCCCCGGCCCCTGTAGTTTCAAACGAATGGGTATGTGAGTGCGGAAGCAAAAATACAGGTAAGTTCTGTTCTGAGTGCGGAAAGAAAGCACCGGCAAGACTTGACGGTGTTTGTGAGAAGTGCGGATATACAGCAGACGCGCCGTTTAAGTTCTGTCCCGAATGCGGAGCGAAGAACGATTGATAATATTATAGAGTTGATATGACTTAATGACCAATGCGATGTTCATTTGGACTGTCGCATTGGTCATTTGCTCTTTATCCTATTTTACAACTGTATCTTTCTTGTAGTCGTTTCGATGATGATGTAAAAAAATTCTGTCGAAGCTGGTTTTATTTAGACGCAGCTTCGTTTTTGCGGTTGATCCACGCGGTAGAGGCATCCATAGCCGTACGGCATGCGTTGGTCTGGTCAAGTGAATTGAGCATGACAAAATCGTGGATAATACCCTGCACACGCAGTGCGGTAACCTCCACTCCGGCA
Source organism: Clostridia bacterium (assembly GCA_017464985.1). The sequence continues at coordinate 4,478 of JAFTXL010000120.1, forward strand.
CAGCGAAGTTTTTCTCCAAAGGCTTCCCCTTCACTGCGCAAAACATCTGCCTGACCGTTGATGATCATGGTCTGAGGCAGAGATTTCAAACAATCTAAGTTCGCTCGAAGCGGAGACGCTGTAATTTGATTTCTGTCTTCTGCGCAAGTCGTATATTGCTGCCAAAACCACTTCATTCCTGCCCGATACAAGTAGTAATTCACGGCAAACTGACGGTAGCTTGGTGTATCAAAGAAAGCATTGGTCACCGGATAATATAAGAGCAGTTTGTGAATTTTCGGACCGCAGCGCATATTAGCCATTAAAGCCATGGCGATCGCCATGTTTCCGCCGACACTATCTCCAGCAACGGTCAGGGTATTTCGATCTAATTTTCGGCAGCGTTTTTCAATGATGTCCCAGATGTGTGAAAGTATAAAATAACACTGCTCAATAGCAGTTGGATATTTCGCTTCCGGCGATCGGGTATACTCCGAAAATACTACCATAGAATTTGTCCTTGCTGAGAGTTCTCTGACTAATTTCTCGTGCGTATGAAAACTGCCGAATACCCAACCGGCACCGTGAATATAAAATATCACATTGCGAACTTCCGCACTTTGAGGCATAACAAAATACACCGGAATTTTGCCCCAGCTTCCGGTATCAATATAATCCGATGATATGTCAGCAGGATACTTATATACCGGCGTATCCTGTGCTTCTTCTAATACTCTGCACCTTGCTCAGGCGGTAATTGAAAGATAAGCGGCGGAATAGAACTTTGATCGCAGACCTCCTCTGCGGCAGGCTCTAGCGGAACACATCGTTTCATCCATAATTCTTCCTTTATACCATGATAGTTCTGCTATCAAAATATGCGGAGAAAGCAAAAGTTGATACATAAGTATTACTCTCATCCCAAATGTCAAGATGTATTGATGACAACCGCACAGGAGTTGTATTATAAACGACAAAAGTATAGAGGTGAAAAACATGATGATATCAACGAGAGGCAGATATGCGCTTCGGGTTTTAATCGATCTTGCGGAACATGCCGGTGACAGTTATATCCCTATGAAAGAGGTTGCTGACAGACAAGGCATATCTTTAAAATATCTAGAACGAATTATTCCCGCATTATCTAAAAACGGATTTGTCGAAGGTGTGCACGGAAAGGGCGGCGGATATCGTCTTGTAAAAGCACCGGAGGACTGTAAAGTCGGTGATATCCTGCGGCTGACAGAGGGTAACCTTGCTCCGGTCGCTTGTCTTGAATGCGGAGCAACGCCTTGTGTGCGAGCTTTTGAGTGCCGTACCTATCCAATGTGGACAGAGTTCCACAGAGTCGTAAATAATTATTTTGACGGGATAACGCTCGCCGATATTATGAAAACTGATATGTCCGATAACTATTCGATATAGCTTTATTTATGTATATTTTTTACAATGATATGTTATAATTCTATCGTAAAAACAAATTTTGATGAGAGTTTTTATGTGAAAGGAACAACATATGAATAAAATCGCTTTTTTTGATACAAAACCGTATGATAAGATTTGGTTTGAACGGCTGAACAAAAATTATGAAATCACATATTTTGAAGAAAAACTTAATCAACACACAGCAAGATTTTGCGAGGGATTTGACGCTGTTTGTGCGTTTGTAAATGATGATATCAATGCCGAGGCAATAAACAGACTTTACAAAAACGGAGTCAAGGTCATTGCAATGAGGTGTGCCGGATACAGTAATGTGGATGTAAAAGCCGCACACGGAAAAATCAATGTACTCAGAGTACCGGCGTATTCTCCGTATGCAGTTGCGGAACATGCAATGGCGCTGCTCCTTGCCGTCAATAGAAAGCTTCATAAGTCATACAGCCGTATAAGGGACTTTAATTTTAATATATCGGGGTTGACCGGTACAGATCTTTACGGAAAGACTGCAGGAATTATCGGTACAGGAAAAATCGGACGTGTGTTTATTGATATATGTCGCGGCTTCGGTATGAAAGTTATTGCATACGACCCGTTTCCGGTGGATGGATCGGATATAGAGTATGTCAGTTTGGAAAGGCTTTTTTCGGAGAGCGATGTGATTTCACTTCACTGTCCGCTGACAGAACAGACACATCATATTGTAAATAGCGAAGCTTTTAATCTGATGAAAGACGGTGTATTTATAATCAATACATCGCGCGGTGCGCTGATTGACAGCAATGCGCTGCTTGACGCATTGAATAACGGTAAAATCAGGGGAGCGGGACTTGATGTGTATGAGGAAGAAGCTGATCTTTTTTTTGAGGATAAATCCAGCGATATAATGAAAGACGATACACTTGCACTGCTTGTGTCGCGCCCGAATGTAATTCTGACATCACACCAGGCGTTTTTGACAGAAGAAGCTTTGAAAAATATTGCGGAAGTGACATTTGAAAATCTGAATATGTTTTTTGACGAAACAAATGATACAGTTATAAACGAAGTGTGCTATAATTGCGATGCGGACAAGGTAAAGGAATGCCGAAGCCGCAAGCGGTATGAAAGATGTTTTTAATGATCAAGCGTCTGTAATACTGATTCAGATTGTTTAGAAATTTGCAGAAATACAGGACGCGGCAAGGGATGAAAAAGAAAACAGCAGTTGTAATTTTAATTATTATTCTTTCATGGCTTATAGTAATAACTGTCAGCGCGTGCGGTTTTAACGCCGCTGCCGATAATGCTGAATATAATTACGTCAAGCAAGAAGAGACTGTTATACAGACTGCAAAAAGAACAGCTGCTCATACTCAAACTGTAACGGCTGTGCCTTTGCCGACTGAAACGGCAGCCCCAAAGACCGCAACGGCTGTATCTGCGTCTGCAACGCCGAGTCCTATGCACACTAAAACACCGGCAGTAACTTACGCGCCGACTTCTCCGGCAATACCAAAAACTACATCTACATACGAGCCGCCGTTTGAATTGGGAGAATCTTCTTCGATACTTAATTTACTGGATAAGTCATATGTTCACGGTTTGCCTGCGTCAAGGCTGGATTATTGGGTTGACACGGAAACTCATCCAAAATTCAATATAGTTGAAGAAAAGAAAAAACAGATAGAGAAATACGGCGGAATTGTCTGCGGCGATGCAAGCGCGCCGTATATGTATCTCACTTTTAACGTAAGTTCCGCAAGTGAGCAAAATGAAGAGATACTGGATATTCTCAAGGAAAAGAATGTTAAAGCTACCTTTTTTGTATTGGGTGACCTTGTCAAGTACCGTCCCGATATATTGAAACGAATTTATAATGAGGGGCATTGTATTGGAAACCATTCATATTTTCACTGTAATATGACAGCGAAAAGTATTGATTATGCGGCAAGCAATATTTTAAAACTTGAAGATGCGATAAACAGCACATTGGGAACCACCGGCAGAACGGTATTTTACAGGCCGCCTTACGGCTATTACAGCGAACGTGATCTTGCTCTTGCGCAAAGCCTTGGATACACTACTGTCTTTTGGAGCTTTGCGTATAACGATTACGACAGTACTTCTACAATCGGCAAAGCGGCGGCGCTTGAGCTGCTTGTCAGCAACATATCAAACGGAGCGATATACCAGCTTCACACTGCGAATACCGATAATGTACAGGCACTGCCTGAGTTTATTGACGCGGTTAGGGCTCAGGAAATTGAGTTTGCGACATTGGAAAATATCATGGAGTAATACAGCTATATGAAAATTGCGATAATAACAGGTGCCTCTTCAGGCATGGGAAAAGAATTTGCGTACAGATTGAGCAAAGAAAATGATGTTGATGAGCTGTGGCTTGTTGCAAGAAGAAAAGACAGGCTTTGCGAAATTGCGGAAAATATTGATAAACCATGCCGTATACTTTCGTTTGATTTAAGCAATCCGGATATGATAGAAGAATTGGAGAAAATTATCGGAAGGAAAAAGCCCGATATAAAATGGCTTGTAAACTCTGCCGGATACGGTCTGATCGGTAATTTTGAAGAATTTGACGGAATTCGCCAAAGCGGTGTCGTATCTGTGAATTGTACTGCGCTGACAGCTGTCACCGGTATTTGTCTGCCGCAT
>JAFTXL010000121.1 GCA_017464985.1 Clostridia bacterium
GATTTCCGCAATTACTTACGATGGATAAGAAGTTCTTATAGTAAAAAACAATAAGCAGAACGATAAGCTGACATTAAAAACGGAAGATGCAAACGACATTTGGTTTCATGTAAAAAACGCTCCCGGTTCGCATGTCATACTGCGTATTTCATTGAAAGAATGCATAATAACAAACATTGCCGTAACGGAGGCCGCAAAACTTGCGGCGCAGTACAGCAGCCAAAAATCATCGTCCAAAACAGAAGTTGATTATACAAGAGTAAAATATGTAAAAAAGCCGTCAGGAGCAAAACCCGGTATGGTCATTTACACAAATCAAAAAACTATCGTCGTTTCACCGTGCTGCTGATTTTAATTTTAATCCTATTGAAAAAATGTCTGAAAGAGCGTGTTTTTACCCAAAACACCGCGTTTATTTTATACGTAAACGTCTCGCAGGAAATAAATTTATCACCTTTATAGAACTCACGCATAACTGCAATAACAGATGTTTTCGGAATATCTTTTTCAATCACATATTGATGGTCACCACAAAAATCATAGAAATCGCCGTGTTCCGCAACAATTCTGTGAAGAACTACATCTCCGTTAGATCTTTTAAAAAAGGCCGTCTCATATATTTTCACATTTTCAGGCTGCGACAGTACTGCAGTATCTCTTCCGGGAGTCAAAAACGGATACATACTGTATCCTGTCACACGCAGATAAAATTTACCTCTGTCCGCAGTAAGCTTTTCAATATCATCGGTAATAACCGATATATCTCTTATCACCGATGTTTTATTTCCATCACACTTCATCTTCGTCAAAAACACCGTACGGCATAAGGCTGTCAACAAAACCTTTTACTGCATCGAATGCACGAGGTGAATCTATATCATATCTTTCGACAACCTTTGCAACCACGCCGTCAAGAGATGTCTCTTCTTCAAAACATTTCCATATATACTCAGCAGTTTCATTTTTTAACGTGATCATACCGTCAAGCTTTGAACTTGCAGCACCAACCGGTACTGCCACCAAACTCCCTGCTACATTTCTCAAAATAAAATTCTTACTTATCTTCACACCAAACACCTCTTCAATTCTTATCCTTTAATGTCTCCCATGCAAGCTCAGCACTCTCTATATACGGTGTACATCTAAGCAAATACGCCGGTATTACACTAAGGAAACAGTCAAGCATCGAAAGCTGCTTATCCATTTGATCATATCCTATATATCTTATCATCTGAGGAAGAATTCTTTTTACCGCCTCTCCGGAAGAAACTTTTTCTATACTGCAATTTTTATCACGTTCAATAAATACTAACGCCGACACGATTGCTCTTTCATTACAGCTTAAATCATTTTTTCCACTCCACGGAGTTCCGTATGCATAAAACGCTCCGTCAACAAAACGCACAGCAGGTTTGTCGTCATTTAATACAACCGCTCTTTTTCCCAGATACTCACACCACAGAGATGTATGCGTAGACTTACCTACTCCGCTGTCCGCGGAAAACAAATAGCTTTTTCCGTCTACCGCAACGCAAGATGAGTGAATCATGAAACCGTTATAATTTATAAGAGCTCTGTAAAAATCAGTACCCGACATAAAATACTCAGCATAATCTTCGTTAAATGCGGGAGCGCATTTCATAGCATACGATATATTTTCATCAGGTACGTCAATCTTTATATCAGCCGGTTCACAGGATTTATAAACATACTTTGACCCGTTTCTTCTCAAGGTATCGGAATTATGCGTAACATCAACAATTAAATCAGCAATTTTATATCTGTACGTATCTCTCATCTTTACCCCAATATATCACCGATTACGCATTTTTTATCTTCTTAATAATATCCGCAGGACTTTTTTCTTTATACACAGCAGAACCTGCAACTAAAATGTTTGCGCCTGCCGAAGAAACCTCTTTTGCTGTAATTGCGTCAATTCCTCCGTCAACCTCAATATCGACACTGTTAAGTCCTTTCTTATCTAAAAGGTCTCTCACCTGTTTTATTTTTTCAGTTATCGAATGTATATATGACTGACCTCCGAAGCCCGGATTTACAGACATAATTAAAACCATATCAACATCACCTAAAATAGGCTCAATCATACAAACCGGTGTCGCAGGATTAACAGCAACTCCGGCTTTGATTCCCAGCGCCTTAATGCTGTTTACGGTTCTGTGAAGATGTCTGCACGCTTCCACATGTACGGTAATGATATCCGCACCTGCTTCATAAAAATCCTGCACATACTCATCAGGATTTTCAATCATCAGATGTACATCAAAAGGCAGTTTTGTGACTTTTCTTATTGATTTCACAACAGGAGCACCAAATGTAAGATTCGGCACAAAATGTCCATCCATTACGTCAATATGAACTAAATCAGCACCGGCATTTTCAACTTTTTCTATTTCCTGCCGCAAATTTGAAAAATCGGCCGACAGTATCGAAGGAGCAACTTTATTCACAATACACCTCATAAAAACTACTTATATTTATTTCGTTCTTTTTCTTTAAGTTCTTTATACAGAGCAGTGTATCTCTCATATCTCCCATTATCAAATACACCATTTTTAACAATTTCATATACAGCGCAATCAGGCTCTCCTGTATGCGTACAATCCATAAACCTGCACGAGCCGTCACACGATGTTATTTCAGGATACAGCATCTGCAATTCGCCCGACTCAACTCCGAATAAATCAAAAAGACTGAACCCCGGAGAATCAATTACGTACGCATCCTCAAATCCTTTTACTTTGAACATCTCCGAATGTCTTGTTGTGTGCCTTCCTCTTTCTGTTTTTCGGCTGAGTTCGCCTGTTTTTAGCCCCGTATCACCTAATATAATCTTTGACAATGTGGATTTTCCGGCACCGGACTGTCCCGCAAGTACTGATATACCGCTGCTGATAAAATCCGAAAGGATGTCAACACCGCTTCCGTCCTCGGCGCATGTAAGAATACATCCTTCTGTACAACTTTTATAAGCTCTGTATATTTTTTCTGCATAAGAACTGTTCTGATCAATTTTATTTACAACCAAAATAACATCTATATTTTTCATTCTCGCAGCTGCTATCATTTTATCCACTAATAGCAAATCAGGAGCAGGCGCCATAGATGCTATAACAAGAACAACCCGGTCAACGTTCGCCACGGCAGGACGAATGAGATAATTTCTTCTCGGTTCAATTTTATCGATAACGGCAGTCATTTCGTCAAAATTTATTTCATCGAGAATTACACGGTCACCTATCATAGGTTTAAAAGAATCTTTTCTGAAAATACCGCGGGCTTTGCACGAAAAAACACCTTGTGGCGAATTAACGCTGTACAGTCCTCCTACACCTTTAATAATCGTTCCGTTAATCATTCTTGTACACATATACTCTCTTGTAATGGTTCTTTACGTTATTATTATAAACATATATATCAACCTGAGTAACTTCTGTTCCGTAGGCAAACGGAATATTGAACTCAACAGGGAACTCCGATTTCTGTACACTGTCAAAAGATTCCTCCGCAATAGCACCGTTTTGAAGAGTGTATTCAGCGCTTATGCATGTTACGGTATTACTGCTTGCAACTTCCGACGGATACTCTACCTTAAGAAGCTCCGTTCCCTCAAGGTATCTCAGCTCCGCTTCATCATAGAAGTAAATATAAACAGTTTCCCATTCATATATTACAGAGCCTGCAGGAGGATACTGAGCCACAACTGTATTCGACGCAAATACAGTAATATCTTCCTCAACTGCAGCAACAGCAGATGAATCCTCAGTCAGATACACAGGTACAGGATTACTGAGTCTGACTACGGAAACATTCATATTACTATTCATCATAACCTCAGCGCCGTTATCCTCACTCGGAGTTGCCGAGGATTCAGTGGCAACGTCAGCTGTCTGTACCGTACTGGCGTCTGTAATTTCGACGGTTGCCGTGCTGCTTGGCTGTTCAGTCTCTGCTGTGACAATCTCATCGGACGGCGTCAACGTAGGAGCCATAGTTGCCGACGCAGGAGCAGAAGTCGGAGGAAGCGTAGGTGTAACTGACGGAGTAGCAACAGGCACCGCTGTCTGGCTTACTGTAGGGGTCGGTGTTGCAGTGAAAGTCTCTTCTATACCTTCAATCTCTTTTTTCTCTTTCTCTATCGATTCCGCAATATCAGATATATCATCTCCCGGTTCCGGATAATATACACATTCCTGTATGTTAA
>JAFTXL010000122.1 GCA_017464985.1 Clostridia bacterium
AACAAAATTTCTCTTTATGTCCGTTATACAGATATTGCAAGCGGCAAATACGAGTCAAGAATGATAAACAAAAATAAATAAGGAGCTAATCAACTATGAACGAATTAGAGTTAAAATACGGCTGTAACCCGAATCAGAAGCCGTCAAGAATATTTATGCATGACGGAAGCGACCTTCCGATTAAAGTTCTCTGCGGAAGACCAGGATATATAAACTTTCTCGATGCTTTCAACAGCTGGCAGCTTGTAAAAGAAATCAAAGATGCTCTCGGAGAGCCTGCCGCTACATCATTTAAGCATGTAAGCCCTACAAGCGCAGCAATCGGAACACCGCTCAGTGCAAAGTTAAAAAAAGCATGTTTTGTTGATGACATCGAAGGTCTTGACGATTCGCCGCTCGCCTGCGCTTACGCGCGTGCTCGCGGCACAGACCGTATGTCTTAATTTGGTGACTGGATTGCTCTCAGCGATGTATGCGATGTTACAACTGCAAAACTTATCCAGAGAGAAGTATCTGACGGCGTAATTGCTCCCGGATATACTCCCGAAGCACTTGAAATTCTTAAGAGCAAGCGCAAAGGAAACTACAATATAGTAAAAATCGACCCTGACTTTAAGCCCGACCCGATTGAGCGCAAGCAGGTTTACGGAATCACCTTCGAGCAGGGACGCAACGAATTTAAAATAGATTACGATCTTCTCAAGGAAGTTGTCACAAGCAACAAAGAAATTCCCGAAAGCGCAAAGAAAGACCTTATTATCGCTCTTATCACGCTTAAATACACACAGTCAAACTCAGTATGTTACGCAGTTGACGGACAGGCAATCGGTGTAGGCGCAGGACAGCAGTCACGTATCCACTGCACAAGACTTGCAGGAAACAAAGCTGATATCTGGCACTTAAGACAGCATGACAAAGTCCTTGGACTTAAGTTCAGAGAAGGACTTGGAAGAGCTGACCGTGACAATGTAATTGATGTATATATTTCCGATGAATGTGATGATGTTCTCGGAGACGATGTATGGCAGCAGTATTTTGCTGAAAGACCGGAGCCATTTACAAAAGCTGAACAGAGAGCTTACCTTGACACTATCACAGGAGTTTCTCTCGGTTCCGATGCATTTTTCCCGTTTGGTGACAATATCGAAAGAGCAAAGAAAAGCGGTGTTTCATACATTGCGCAGCCCGGAGGCTCAATAAGAGACGACAATGTTATTTCTGTATGCGATAAATACAATATGGCAATGGCATTTACAAAAATGAGACTCTTCCACCACTGATAAAGGAGAACATAAAATGGCAGAAATTACCAATAAAATGACTGTAATGGTTGTGGGCAGCGGCGGAAGAGAACACGCTATTATCAAAAAGATAAAGCAGAGCCCGCTTTGCGGCAAAATATATGCTCTTCCCGGCAACGGCGGAATTGCAAATGATGCTGAATGCGTTGCAATCGGAGCAAAAGATATCGACAAAATATGTGAATTTGCCGTTGATAATAAAATCGACTTTGCAATTGTCGCACCGGATGACCCGCTCGTACTCGGTGCCGTAGACAAACTTGAAGAAAAGAATATCAAATGCTTCGGCCCCCGCGCAAATGCCGCAATTATTGAGGGCAGCAAAGTTTTCTCAAAGGATTTGATGAAGAAATACGGTATTCCGACAGCAGCATACGAAGTATTTAATTCAGCGGAAGACGCTCTTGAATACGTTGAAAAATCTGATAAATTCCCGACAGTTATAAAAGCTGACGGATTGGCACTCGGAAAAGGTGTTATCATCGCAGAGACAAAGCAGGACGCAATAGATGCAGTTAAATCAATAATGTGTGACAAAGTATTCGGCAAGAGCGGTGACAACATAGTTATCGAAGAATTCTTAACAGGACCGGAGGTTTCCGTTCTTTCATTCACAGACGGAAAGACTGTTGTTCCTATGATTTCTTCAATGGACCACAAGAGAGCCGGAGATAACGACACAGGACTAAATACAGGCGGTATGGGTACAGTTGCTCCCAACCCCTACTATACCGATGCAGTTGCGAAAGAATGTATGGAAAAGATTTTCATTCCCACAATGAATGCAATGAACGACATGGGCAGAACTTTCTGCGGATGCCTCTACTTCGGTCTTATGATTACAAAAGACGGTCCGAAAGTTATCGAATACAACTGCCGTTTCGGAGACCCGGAAACACAGGTAGTGCTGCCGCTTCTGGAAACAGATCTGATGGAAATAATGCTTGCGGTAAGTGAAAAGAGACTTTCTGAGGTTGATGTTAAATTTGCAGATAAATCCGCATGCTGCGTTATCAAGGCGTCAAGCGGTTATCCCCAGAGCTATAAATCCGGATTTGAGATAAAAGAAAATACTGAAATCTTAGGCGATGCAGAAATTTATTATGCAGGTGCTAAGAAAGATGGAGATAAAACTCTTTCCGCAGGCGGCCGTGTGCTCGGCGTGACAGCAACTGCCGAATCACTTGAAGAAGCCGTAGAAAAGGCTTACAATGCAATTGACGGTGTAACATTTGAGAACGAATTTTACAGAAAAGATATCGGAAAAAAGGCACTTGCCATACTCGGCGGACGTGCTTGAATAATTCGGAGGAATAAAAATGGTTTACAGAATTTATGTTGAAAAGAAAAAAGAGCTCGCTCATGAAGCCGCAGGACTTGCATCAGATATACAAACTCTTTTGCAGATAGACGGTCTCACAGATTTGAGACTTTTAAACAGATACGACGTTGAAAATATCGATGAAGCTTTGTTTGAACGCTGCAAAAAGACTGTTTTCTCGGAGCCCCAGCTCGATATTATTTCAGATACTGCCGATACAGCAGGCAGTTCATACGTTTTTGCAGTAGAATATCTGCCCGGACAGTTCGACCAAAGAGCTGACTCTGCAGCGCAGTGTATACAGATTATTTCACGCGGTGACCGCCCTGTTGTTAAAACAGCAAAAGTTTATATTCTTTACGGAACACTTTCAGAGCAGGATATCGCTGCTATAAAGAAATATGTAATCAATCCAGTTGAATGCCGCGAAGCTTCAATGGATACTTTTGAAACACTTGCAACAGAGTGCGAAATACCCACAACAGTAAAAACACTTGACGGTTTTATCGCTCTTAATGAAGACGGACTTAAAGCATTCCTCGCAGAGCAGGGACTTGCGATGGACCTTGATGATCTCAAGTTCTGCCAGTCATATTTCAAGAAAGAAGACAGAGACCCGACCATTACAGAAATAAAGATGATTGACACCTATTGGTCTGATCACTGCCGTCACACAACATTCCTCACAACTATCGACAATGTAAAGTTTGAGGACAAGCTTCTTGCGGATACATATGACGAATATATTAAGACAAGAGAAAAACTCGGCGTAAAAAAGCCAATCAACCTTATGAATGTAGCTACAATTGCCGCAAAATACCTCAAAGAAACAGGAAAGCTTACAAAGCTTGACGAATCAGAGGAAATCAACGCATGTACAGTTAAAATCAAAGTTGATGTTGACGGAAATGAAGAAGACTGGCTTCTCCTTTTCAAGAACGAGACACACAACCACCCCACCGAAATCGAACCTTTCGGTGGTGCTGCTACATGTATCGGCGGCTCAATCAGCTATCCGCTGTCAGGACGTTCATATGTATACAGCGCAATGCGTGTTACAGGCGCCGCAAATCCGCTCAAGCCTGTTAAAGATACTATCCCCGGAAAGCTTTCACAGAGAAAGATCGTTACAACCGCTGCTGCGGGCTACAGCTCATACGGAAATCAGATAGGGCTTGCAACAGGTCAGGTAGACGAAATATACCATGACGGCTATGCCGCAAAGCGTATGGAAATCGGTGCTGTTATCGCGGCCGCGCCTGCAAAGAATGTTCGCCGTGAATGCCCCGAAGACGGAGATATCGTAATTCTTCTCGGCGGCCGTACAGGACGCGACGGCTGCGGTGGTGCAACAGGTTCTTCAAAATCACACACACTTGAATCTCTCGAAACATGCGGTGCAGAAGTACAAAAAGGTAATGCTCCCGAAGAAAGAAAACTCCAGAGACTTTTCAGAAATGAAGAAGCTTCACGCATGATTAAACGCTGCAACGACTTCGGCGCAGGCGGTGTTTCCGTTGCTATCGGTGAGCTTGCGGATGGTCTTGAAATCGACCTCAATGCTGTACCGAAAAAATATGAAGGTCTTGACGGAACAGAGCTTGCTATCAGCGAATCACAGGAGCGTATGGCAGTAGTTGTTGAAGCTAAAGATGTCGAGCGTTTTAAAGAAATCGCAAGCAGCGAAAACCTTGAAGCAACAGTTGTTGCACAGGTAAAAGCAAATCCTCGCCTCGTAATGCATTGGAACGGCAAAAAGATTGTTGATATTTCAAGAGAATTTTTAAATTCAAACGGCGCTGAAAAGCATATAGATATAGCTCCCGCAAAGCCTGAAAAATTTGATAAAGATATCAAGGGAAGCTTCCAGTACCTCTACACCGCTCTTGCAGGAGACCTCAATGTATGCTCAAAGAGAGGTCTTTCAGAACGTTTTGACTCAACTATCGGAGCAAACACAGTTCTTATGCCTTTCGGCGGAAAGTATCAGCTTACACCTCCGCAGGCAATGGTAAATAAGGTTTCAGTAGAAAAGAAAGATACAACAACATGTTCTCTTATGTCATGGGGTTATAATCCTTTCATTGCAGAAAAGAGCCCTTACCACAGTGCATATCTTGCAGTAGTTGAATCTGTTTCTAAACTCATTGCAACAGGCGCGGCTTTTGAAGATGTATACCTCACATTCCAAGAATACTTTGAAAAGCCGATGAAAGATGCTACACGCTGGGGCAAGCCGCTTGCGGCTCTTCTCGGTTCATTCAAAGCACAGCTTGAACTCGGTATAGCGTCTATCGGCGGTAAAGACTCAATGAGCGGAAGCTTTGAAAAACTCGATGTTCCGCCTACGCTTGTATCATTTGCTGTAACAACATCTGATATTAAGAATATAATTTCACCTGAATTCAAAAAAGCAGGTTCAAAAGTATATTTGCTCAAGACAGCATATGACGAAAACGGGCTTCCTGTAACAGAGTCTCTTATCGCAAATTACAACCTTATCCACGACCTTGTCAAATCAGGAAAAGCAGTATCTGTGTACACTCCCACATACGGTGGCGTTGCAGAAGCAATTCTTAAAATGTCAATGGGTAACAAAATCGGTTTTGCATACGACAGCAATATCTCCATTGAGGATATCTTCGGATATAATTACGGCGCGTTTGTTATAGAAGTAACTGACGGCGCAGAAGTTCCCGGTGCAATGATTCTCGGTGATACAACTGAAGAATATACAATTTCATACGGAGATTCCGCAATTTTGTGCGATACACTCTGCGGTTTCTATGAGGACAAGCTCGAAGATATCTACAGCTGCAATATAAAGACTGAAGATAAGCCTATCGAAACATTCACATATGCCGCGCAGAGCTACCCTGCTCCTGCGGTTAAGCACACAAAGGTCAAAGCTGTTATCCCTGTATTCCCCGGTACAAACTGCGAATACGATACAGCAAAAACAATGATACGAGAAGGCATCGAGCCCGAAATAATCGTTATCAACAACCTCAGCGCAAAAGGCATTGAGCAATCAATCGAGAAATTTGTTAAGGAAACATCTGATTCTCAGATAATCTTCATCCCCGGCGGCTTCTCAGGCGGTGACGAGCCCGACGGTTCAGCAAAATTCATCACGGCTTTCTTCCGCAATCCTGCCGTAAAAGAAGCTGTAACAGACCTTCTTGATAACCGCGACGGTCTTATGTGCGGTATATGTAACGGCTTCCAGGCTCTTATAAAGCTC
>JAFTXL010000123.1 GCA_017464985.1 Clostridia bacterium
ATTTCTCATAGCTCTCATATATTTTTTCAAAATTTCTTACTTCCACACCGTTTTTCTGATAAAAATCCTTTATACAAAAACATTCTCCCGAACTTTTTGCGACTTTCATTTTACTTACCCATGAAACAATATTTTCTACCGTTCTGTCCCTGCCTGCATTCCCCTCGTTTAAAGCACGCGGCGTATTTCCATCACCCCGAGCGCAACGCGTATTTCCCTCGGCCAAAACACCGTGTGTTTCCAGCTCCGCATCACCGTTTCCGTTCAATGAAAAATAAATATTTTTTATAAGCACATTTTTCTGTTTTCCGTCCGCCAATATTCTGAAATGCTTTCCCTGTTTTTTATAATATTTTTTTAATATTCCGGCACAATAGCTGTGAAGTGTCTTAAACACAAAACCGAAATCATCGCACGCACCGCCCGCCTCCGGACATGATTTTATAATCTTTCGATACCTGGTTTCCATCTCCGCTGCCGCGGCTCTGCTGAATGTCAATGTCAAGAGCCGCCCGCGCCCTGCGCAGCCGGAAAGCGCAAGCCGGGCGGCTCTTGCTGTAATGACTGTTGTTTTTCCACTGCCGGGGCCGGAAAGCACAAGCGCTGTACCGTTTCCGTGCCCGGCAGCATCTTTCTGCGCTTTACTAAGCCGCTTCATAAAACTGTATTCCGTACCAATCACTCCCCCAAAAAATTTTTAAAAATTTTGAAAATTTTACAAAAAAACACTTGACACATACCACTAATATGGATATAATCTATCTTGCTGTTGCGAAACAGAAACAGCAAAAACGCGACCGTGGCGGAACTGGCAGACGCGCACGTTTGAGGGGCGTGTGGGCAACCCCCGTACGAGTTCAAGTCTCGTCGGTCGCATTAAAAAGCAAGTCAAATGACTTGCTTTTTTTGTTTTAAATTATAGAAATTTTCTCATACAAAATCAATTTCCCGGGAATTGATATCCGGGCAATCGCTTACGGAATTTTGCAAAATTTAAATTGCCGCATACCGCAAAATTCCGTAAGCAAAATATAACTGTCTCACCAATTTTGCGCGAAAAATCTTTACTCAATATGCAATATGCTCCTATCAAAAGATAAAGATTTTTCGCAAGCGATTGCCCTGAATAAATACATACGCATATTTAATCCTCCGGAATATACATATTCTTCTTCGATTGCTTTTTGCAGCATTTACTTCCGATACACATAATCTTGTTTTTAATTTTTGATACCGATTCCGAATCAATCATTGTTCCGACAGTAATACCTGCTGCCATACCGGCAATTGCCCCGATTAAAACACCTTCAAGATGTGACTTGCATGCATATGCCTCAGCTGTCTTTTTCTTAACACACATCATATTGTCAAAAATGTATTTCCACATTTTAAAATCCTCCTTTTTATATTATCGTAAATAGTATTTCCCTGTACTCATAAATTATTTACACGATTCACATAATAATACTTTCAAAACGTTTTACCTCAAATAACAACAACTTTTGTTATAAGGTTAACTGCAACGTGAATCATTGCTGCGTAATTTAAATAAAAAATCAGGTATAATTCACGCTCATTCGTGGTATAAAATACCAAAATTTCTTGTAACGCCCCACTTTTGCTGAAATTCCCCGACAGACTGTGGAGGGCTTGCGGGTTCTGTACAAAATTTGTGCGCTTTGAGACCCCGTGGCATGAATAGCTTTTTTACAAAAAAATTTTATATGTTTGCCCAACCGCGAAACAGCCAATTGCCCAGCCGGGGGAAATAGAACAAAAGTTTGCATTTATATTTTTTTGTGGTACAATTATTTTAAATAAATTACAGCGTATTTTACGGAGGTCTGAAATGGCAAGGAAAGCAACAAATTTACCGTCACCAAAACAGCAGGAAATATTGGACTTTATAGAAGACAGCATTAAAGCAAACGGCTATCCGCCTTCTATAAGAGAGATATGCGCTGCGGTAGGACTTACTTCATCCTCTACTGTATTTACACATTTGGCTGCATTGGAGAAAAAGGGATATATTGAAAAAGACGGTTCTAAAACAAGAGGTATCAGACTCACCGGCACAAAAGCCGCTGTAAATCCATTTATGCTGCAGGATTTTGATCAGGAGTTTGTAAATGTTCCTGTATTGGGTAAAGTCACTGCCGGTATGCCTATACTCGCGGTAGAAAATGTTGAAAGAACATTCCCTGTGCCCGGAGACTTTCTTTCAGGAGAAGCATTCATGCTCCACGTAAGCGGTGAAAGTATGATAGAAGCCGGTATTTTGGACGGAGACTATATACTTGTGCAAAGACAAAGTACAGCGCGAGACGGAGATATAGTGGTAGCTTTGATGGAAGACGAAGCTACAGTAAAGACATTTTATAAAGAACGTGACTGCTTCAGACTCCAGCCGGAAAACCGTTACATGAAAGCTATCTATGTAAAAGAACTTCTCATACTCGGAAAAGTTGTCGGAGTTTTCAGGAAGCTTTGATAAGAAAACTGTTAGTTTAATCTTAATATATTCAAGGGAGATTTAAATTTGAAAGGTTTTATTTTCAGATTATGTACTGTGATATTCCTCATAGTTGCAACATTAACATATTTATACAGTTCTGCGCTTGAGTTCCGTAATGACGCTTTTGCGCCGGACATCGCAGACACCTTTTATGAATCTATGTCATATACGGAGCTTATTACATTAGAGAAAGAAGACGGACAAAACTTATTTGTCATCGGAGGTACCCTCTACCCTGAAAACGACAGAAACTCTCATAAAAACACTTTCTTTAAGTTATATGACGATTC